>JACMRP010000245.1 GCA_014376325.1 Pseudobdellovibrionaceae bacterium | reverse complement strand
TATTCTGTAAAATAGATTCATGGATTTTATACTTAATTCGATCAATAGTTTGTTCAATTATGCGGTCCCTTTCGTGGTTCTTTTAGGAATTCTAATTTTCGTCCACGAATTCGGTCATTTTATCGTAGCGAGACTTTGCGGAGTACGTGTCGAAGTATTTAGTCTCGGTTTTGGTAAAAAGATTTTTCAGTATAAACGGGGCGATACAAATTTTTGCATTTCTATCATACCGCTGGGTGGCTACGTAAAAATGTTTGGCGACCAACCTGGCGTCGAAGTTTCCGAAGAAGAAAAAAAGTACTCATTTACCCATAAAACTGTCTTGCAAAGAATCGCCGTGGTTCTTGCAGGACCGTTGATGAATTTTTTCTTCGCAATTTTTGTTTTCTTTTTAGTAGCCAGCATCGGCGAAGATTTCCGTTCGCCCGTAGTAGGCGATTTGACATCCGAAACTAAGGCTTTCGCATCTGGATTCCGCCCGGGCGACCGCATTTTAGCAGTGAACGGAAGTCACGTTCGTACTTGGGACGAATTTGAAAATAAATTGGCCGACATCCACAATAGCCAAGCGATGATCGATGTGGAACACGTGGGCAGCAATGAAAAGACGTCTCTGAAAGTCGATGTTACAAGCAAACCGAATCCAAATGTCCTTAGTACTGACCCAACGGTTGGAGAGATCGAAGGTTTATCGCCGCTTTCAAAGGCGACACTAGTGGGCGTTCGCCGCGATTCGCCTTTAGCGGCAGTGGGCTTAAAGAGCGGCGATCGCGTCACCGCGATCAATGGAGAAAAAGTTGCCTACTTACGTGATTTAGAAAGCATCCTAGAAAAACAAGATCCGACAAACATATTGCAGCTAGACGTTGAACGCATGCCACTCGAAGAAAATGCAAAATCCGAAGTCATGAATCTAAGCCTAGCCCCGATCGGAATCAAAAAATTCACGACGGAAACTCTGAAATTAGAAAGTGCAGACTTATATTTAGGCACTATTCTTAAAGGGACACCGGCCCAGGCTGCGGGTTTGATGTCGGGCGATCGCATCGTTCAAATAAATGACAGCAAGATTGAAAAATGGGACGACGTCATTACGAACGTTAAAGCCTACGACGGCAACGGTGAAATAAAAGTCCAAGTTCTTCGCGAAGGCGAAGTTTTAAAAATGAACATCATTCCGAAGATGATTTCGCAGATGACCTCTAACGGGACTGAAGACAAGCGCTACACGATCGGCATCGCCCCATTCATTAACTATGCAAATCCAGAGTTAATTAAAATCAGTGCGGCGAATCCTATTGAAGCGATCAAGACTGGCACGCAGCGAACGCTCGACGTATCGGCTATGACCGTCATGAGCTTCGTGCGCCTGTTTCAGGGGAAGGTTTCTTCAAAGAATATCGGCGGCGTTATTTCCATCGGTCAGGCGGCCAGCGAAACTTTCAAGATCGGAATTAGCCCTTTCTTAAGAATGATGGGACTGATCTCGGTAAATCTTTTTATTCTGAATCTTTTGCCTATTCCGGTATTAGACGGCGGACAGCTTTTGTTCTTTACGATCGAAGGCCTAAAAGGTGCCCCGATCAGCATGAAGAAAATGGAGATTCTGCAGCAGGTTGGTTTGGTTCTTTTAATGAGCCTCATGGTCTTTGCCCTGTTTAACGACTTCACTCGCCTCTTCGGCCTATGATCGTCCTAGCTATGGATACCAGCACCCTGCTTGGCGGGGTGGCGGTTATCAAAGACGGACAGGTCTTGTCGGTTGAATCGTCCCTTCGCCAAAAATCGCACACCGAAATTATCAGCCCATTCGTTGAATCCTGTTTGGCCAGCGCGGGATTTAAACTTTCCGATATCGATATCTTCGCGGTTGGACAAGGTCCAGGAAGTTTCACGGGAATTCGGGTTGCCGCGAACGCCGGAAAGTCGTTTGCGTACGCCTACGGTAAACCAATGGTGACGATTGATTCGTTAGTCCTACTGGCAAGTGCGGTTCACGAATCGAAGCTGCCAGTTCTATCAATAATCAATGCCTACAAGAACATGGTTTATTTGGGTCTTTTTGACCTGGTCGAAGGTCAAGAGCCTCGCTACCGCCATGGGCCAATTGCGATCCCGGTTCGCGAGCTCTCAACTTTGATCAAAGAAAAAGTTTTAGTCGTAGGTGATGGCTTCGACACCTATCGAGAATATTTGTCCGAAGATTTTAAAAAGTTTTTGGTAAGAGATTCCGAATATTCTGATTACCCAACTGCTGAAACGTTGGGACTACTTGCGGAAAGACGTGCGTTAGCTCACCAGACTATTGAATGGAATTCATTTATTCCCCTTTATATTCGCGCATCTGAGGCCGAAGAGAGCAAAAGAGGGATCATAATATCCCCTCTTAAATAGTATGCGGAGTAGGGTCCAATGGACAGTGAGTTTGAAAATGAAATGCAGAACGTTGTTTCGATCACACCATCAAAATCACCGGATGCCCGTCTTTGGGTAGTCTGCTCAGGCAAGGGCGGAGTCGGAAAAACATTTACAACTTCTAGTTTAGCAATCTCGCTTAGCAAGTTAGGTCACAAAGTTGTCATTATCGATTTGGATTTAAGTGGCGCGAACGTTCATACAACATTCGGGCTTTCTCCTGCGGTAGAAAATATTCGTCATTATTTCGAAGGTTCAAAAACTCTGCAAGAACTTGTATTGCCGACGACAGTTCCGCGAGTATCTTACATACAAGGTTTTTGGGATGCGTGGGCACCCACTGATTTAAGCGTTGAACAGATTCGTGGTCTTGCACCAATTGCCAAAAAATTAAATGCCGACTTCGTTATCGTGGATCTGGGTGCCGGCGCTATTCCGAGTCATTTAGAGCTTTTGCGATTCGCCGATGAAAAGCTTTTGCTGACTTCTCCAGAACCAACCAGCATCGAAAAAACTTATCGGTTCATAGAGTCGTTTGTTTGCCACACGCTCAAAGAACATAGTCTTCAGGAAGCTTACGAAGCCATGATCCAAACACTGCGCAAGCACCGCAAAGGACAAGGCGGCAGCTTTTTTTCTTTCAGAAGTTATCTTAAAGAAAACACCGGAGTAAAACTAGACCACTTCGAAGCGATGGAGGCACTGCCGATACGTCTGTTGGTCAACGGCTGCCGGAGTCAGGCCAACATGGATTTGGGTCCCGCTATGCAGAGTGTTTGTTATAAATACTATGATTTCAAAATCGAGTTTATCGGCGCCATAGATTACGACAATGCGGTGTGGCAGTGCGTTCGCAATCGGGAGCCGGCTCTGATAGCACAGCCCTTTACTCCACTTGCCGGGCAATTTTTAACGACCTGCAAACAACTTATTGATCCACAGAGTCTAACCGCCGTAATATAATACGACGATGAACTTAGGATCCAGATACAACTATTACGACATTCTAGAAATTCCCTCGGACTCCGCTCAACACGAAGTCTCTAGAGCATATGACCGCGTGAAAAACACGTACTCCGTCGACAACCCGGCGATCTATACAATCTTTTCTGATCATGAAGCCAGAGAGTTGATGGTTCTTATTGAGGAAGCCTATTCGGTTCTTGGCAATAAGAACCTCCGCATGGTGTACGACCAGCGACTGCTGAGCGGAAGATTTAAAAATTCTGAACTTTCTTACGACTCTATCCTAGCAGCCAGTCGTCATATGCCACCAGAAGTAAAACCCGATGATAAAAAGATCGTTTATAATAAAAACGAAACTTTTGAGACTGAAATCGCTGCCTGCTCCCAGTGGGACGGCGACTTTCTGAAAAAAGTCAGAGATTACAAAAACATCACGACTCAGAAAATGAGCGAAATAACGAAGATCAATTCGTATTACGTTACCGCCATAGAGAAAATGGATCCAGAGCATTTACCAGCGCCGGTATTTATCCGTGGGTACGTTGTTCAAATTGCAAAGGTGCTCGGATTAAATGACAAGCATGTCGCGGAATCGTATATGAAGGTTTTCAAAGAAAACATCGTACAGAAATGATTCCTAAGTAATGAAAATATCCTTTCCCTGCAGCGAAGAAATGGTCGGCCTGCGCCTAGATAAGGCACTGGCCTTACGACCCGAGATTTCTACACGCTCACGCGCAACCCACTTGCTATCTGAAAATTTAGTTCTCGTAAACGGAAAAGTTCCGAAGGCTTCTATGCAACTGAAGCTCAGTGATTCTCTGGAAGTAGAACTTCCTGAAGCAGTTCCGACGGAACTGGTCGGTTACGATTTCGCGCTTGATATTCTATTTGAGGATGATGACGTCATCGTACTCAATAAACCTTCGGGCCTAGTGGTTCATCCGGCCGCCGGTCATGCCCAAGACACTCTGGTAAATGCTTTGATTCACCACTCTAAGAATTTATCGATGAAGTTCGGTGAAAATCGCCCCGGCATTGTTCACCGACTCGATAAAGAAACTAGCGGAATTTTAGTTGTAGCCAAAAATGATCGGGCACACGAAAACCTCACTCTGCAGTTTAAGGCGCGAACGACTCACAGAATTTATTATGCAGTCTGCATTTCGACTCCGAACCCAGCGAAGGGTGTCATCGAGTCTTATTTGGCCCGACATCCGCACGATCGAAAAAAGTACGCCTCAGTTGTCGGTCGCGATGCGGATGGCAGTGTTGGCAAGTGGGCCATTACAAATTATGAAATTTTAAAATCGAACTCAGGTTTATCGTATTGCAAATTGAAACTCGAAACAGGCCGCACTCACCAGATCCGCGTGCACCTGTCTGAAAAACGTAGCCCCATCGCCGGGGATATCCTTTACGGCGCCGACAAGAAAATTAAAGGCATTCCGTCGAAACATGTTCAAGATCAGGTTCGTAATTTAAATCGTTTTCTTTTGCACGCCGCTGAATTGGGATTTATCCACCCGACGACCAACAAGCCAATGTCCTTCGTCCAAGATTGGCCAGAAGATGTTCGTCCGCTACTGACCGGCTGGGGCCTTCGATGATCGTTACCGAAACCAATCTTGGATTTAAGATTGAGGCCGGTAAATACGTCGCACTCTTCGGTGGGAAAAAAGCAAATCTCGCAAATCTTCAGGCTTCTTTCGAAAATTTCGAATTCATTAGAATTAAACAAACTCATAGTGATATTTCAATTCTGTCAAATGATTCAAAGCAAGATTACAAAATTGAAGCCGACGGTCACTTCACGCAGAAGACAAACACCGCCTTGGTAGTTTCTACTGGCGACTGCATCCCCGTCTTGATGTACGATCCCGCGACCGAATACATTGCCGCAATTCACTCCGGCTGGCGTGGTGTTGCAAACAGAATTGTTCCTAAGACGCTTTTGACCCTGCAACGGCTCGGTTGTGAATTAAAAAATATGCGGATCTTGATTGGTCCGCACATTCAACTAAACAGCTTTGAAGTTTCAAACGATGTTCGGGATGAAATCCTTCACAGTATTCAGCATCCGGTGACACAGTCAGCAGATCTTTACCAACGAACCGCAAGCAATGAAAAGTCCTTCGTTGACCTGAATCAAGTGATGAAGACTCAGTTACAAATGGCCGGAATTCAGTTTGATCATGTTTTCAGTTTACACCTAGATACGGTGACGGATCTTCGATTTCATTCTTACCGTCGCGATAAACAACAATCCGGACG
>JACMRP010000244.1 GCA_014376325.1 Pseudobdellovibrionaceae bacterium | reverse complement strand
TTAAAAAACTTCAAGGACGCAATCTTGGTGACCTTGCATGACTTGGGCTTGAAGAAGAATCTGCCAAAGCAGTCAAAATTTAACGGCGCCCAAAAGATTGCGTACTCCTCCGTGTTACTCATGGGAATTCTGCAAATTATGACGGGATTATCGATTTACAAACCGGTTCAGTTTCAGTCACTGACGAGCCTCTTCGGAGGTTACGAGGGCGCCAGGCTCGTGCACTTTATCGTGACCGTACTTTTGAGCCTATTTTTCCTAGTTCATATTTTTCAGGTTATTAAATCTGGCTGGAATAACTTTCGCTCCATGGTGACCGGTTACGAAAAAGTCGATGGGAGCGAAGTGCAAAAAGCTCAAGGAATCAAAAGTGAAAATTGTTAAGAAGGTCGTCACCCAAAAGGATTTCACTTCACAGAATCGCCGCTCGTTCGTATTCTTAGGTCTAACCGCCTTAACCGCAGCTCTCGGTATCGGCTGGATCTTTAATAGCGAACCGGACGGCGACATTCAGTCCCCGCTCAGAGCGGGATTTAAGGCGAACGAAAAGTTTTGGAAACGATTCGTAAAATCAGACCGCGCCAACACTCTGGATGCAGAACCCGCACCGGGAAGCACGATGCGCACGAATGGCCAAGAAGGCCTCGAAGAGCCCGCTGATTTAAAAAACTGGAAACTGGAATACGAATCACCGTACGTGAAAAAAACTTTGAGCTTGAGCGACCTGCAAAAGTTCGCAAGGTCATCGTCCAACGCAGAATTCCGCTGCGTCGAAGGCTGGAGTACACCGATCACCTACGAAGGAATTAAGTTTTCGGATTTTCTGGCCGCTATCGATCCGGAAGGCATGCGGCTCCCGTACGTAGGTCTCGAAACTCCCGACGCTGAATACTACGTCAGCATCGACATGGAAAGCATGCTTCACCAACAAACGATGCTCGTGGATCAAATGTTCGGCAAACCACTAGGCCCCGAACACGGCGAGCCCTTACGCCTGATCATTCCTATCAAGTACGGAATCAAAAACCTGAAGCGCATCGGAAAAATATTTCTCGCCGAAAATCGCCCAAGGGACTACTGGACCGAAAACGGCTACGACTGGTACTCCGGCCACTAAGGTATGGCATTCTTTTTAGGCATGCGCTGCGCAAATCGCGCCGGGCCTATTTGGTCTTGCCGTCGGCACACTCTGTCTTGGATTTGCTCCAAGCAAGGTTCATCAAGAAGTCTTTGCCGCCGTACGAGTACTTCACTTCAACCGGTCGCTCCCAGTCTGCCTCGGCGTCATTCATCTTAAAGGAAATGCGATGCGGGTAACTTTTCATTGTGCCCTTCTCAAGGACCTGCAGCCCGGACATCACGCTGAGCATCGGTTTGCCTTTAGGACCCTTGCCCTGAATGCCCGTAATCTTTGGCAGCGTGGTGCCGCCATCCAATATCACTTCCTGGAATTTACTGATTTCTAAAACGTGATTTTTGGTTGGCGACAGCACCATCGGAGCAAGTGGGCCCGGCTCGCAAGCCCAGGCACCGAAAGAGAAAAGCAAGGTCGCAATAAACATCTAAAGTTCCGCTTACAATGAACTAAAAGGGGCAGAAGCACCGACGGTCTGAAGTATAAAACTAAAGTTGTGACCATCCGTAATTTGAGGTTCAACCAAAAAATAGTTGCCGACGACGGTGCTGAAATAAACCGACATTGAATAATCAAAGTCATGCGTGGCGCACTCCTCCCGGCCGTTTAAAACCAGGCAGTTAAATGCGGAGCCTTTACCAAGTCTAAACAGCACACTGGCCGGCGTTCCAATCTGATCCAAGGAATTCGACAGGCGCAAGATTTCCGAACCCATTGCGGGGTAAGCAGGATCCCAAGGCACACCGCGGACAATTCTTGAGTGCACGTTGCCCGTGAAGATGACGGTTTTATTACGATTTAGTTTACGCATCTTTTTAAGAATCGTTTTCGCGAGGGCGGTTTCACGTTCTTTCGAATCTAAAATACTCCCCGAGTTAACATCAAAACAAAAAACCTTCACGTTCTTGAGTGAACGCAATTTCGAAAGAAGCTCCACCATCGCGACACTCGCCTTGCCGGAGTGCCTAGATATATCTTGAAAAAACGTCGTGTTGCTAAGTACTTTCGAATCGCCGTTCGCAAGAAAAGCGTCCACGGCGGGCTGAATTTCTTCAGGGAACTCTATTCCAAAATCAATTTTTTCACCGGCCGAAAGACTTTTCAGAATATCAAACACCGCCATAGGAATTTCAGTCGTGCCGTGAAAATCCCCCAGCAGCACGAGCTTGCTTGCCGACAATTCGCTGAGCGCGGACGTCGGAAGCGAGACTCCGCTAACGACCTGCGCATTCTTCTGAATATAGTCTGCTGAAGTCTGGGCTTGCGCAAAACTAACGAACAGAGAAAAAAGAAAAATCATTTTCTACTTCTTCTTTGCTAAGTTAAAGCCCGCAAACTGATCCGCTAAAGTTCCGAGACCTTTGCCCGGAGCACTGGCACCCGCGGCACCGGCAAAGCCTTGCCACGAAGTATCATCCTGCTCTCGCGGGAAGGACAACGAAATGCGTTTTTCTAGCGTGTTCACGTTTTGAATTTGAACCTTCAAAGTTTCGCCAGGGTTTTTCTTTTCCATTTCTCGCTCATCCGCGACTTCGCGGAAGGCGCTCTTAGGCAACAAACCCACGATGCCCGGTTTGATTTCCATCAAGAAACCAAAACGTTCTTTACTGCGGATAACGCCGGTGTGGACGCTGCCTGCAGGAAGATCTTTTTCCGCGTTGATCCAAGGATCTTCTTCGGCTTGTTTGCGTGACAACGAGATTTTCAATCGTCCCGCAGCGTCTTCTTCCATTTTTAAAATCTTCACGCTGATCTCTTGGCCGGTGGTTAAGCTTTCCGAAGGATGGGCTAGACGCGACCAACTGATCTCAGAAATGTGCACCATTCCATCAAGCCCCGGCATGATCTCGACAAAAGCGCCGTAAGGTTCGATGCGGGTCACTCTTCCATTGAGGACATCGCCAGGTTTGTGAGTATCCATGAAGCTACCCTGACTTTCGAGTTTTTCCATGTCCATGATCTTACGGCGAGAAACGACGATGTTTCTGCCACCCTGCTCGAATTTTGTAATCAAGAATTCAAATTTTTTGTCGATGTAGCTTTCCGGCTCCGTGATCGGCTTCGAATCCATCTGGCTCATCGGACAAAAACAAGATTTGCCCATCAAGGTCACGCGGAAACCGCCATTGACCACTTCGGTGACACGTCCGTCGACGGGTGTTTCGAAATCGAAGGCGTCTTCAAGATCATCCGCCATCGCTTTGCCCGACGCTTTCGCGGAAAGAATCAGAATTCCTTCTTGGGATTTAGTGACGTAAAGATTTACGGAATCGCCGACCTTCACGGTCACGAAGCCGCTTGCATCCTGAAGCTCTTTGCGTGGAACCATCCCATCGCGACCATCAATGTTCACGAAAATCTCTTCTTTGCCCAGGGTTACGACTTCGCCAGTAACCTTGTCGCCCTTACCGTAAGATTTCGTATAACCCTTAATGGATTGCTCCAACATGCTACCAAAATCGTCTTTTTTATTTTGTGAATCGTCGTCACCGAACATGTCTCTCATATATTTTATCCTTCAGCTTGAAAAGGCCCTTATTTGATCCATTTTGGGGTTCTTTGTCTAATGCGGATCCTTAAGACGCAGTGAATCCTCACTAGATTTTTACCGGTGAAGAATTCAAGATAACTCCATTGCACTTAAAAGGAGCCTTCATATGAAAAAACAGATTATCGTTCTCGGAACTGCCCTTGCTGTCCTGTCTGCCTGCGCTACGGGCGAAAATAAAAACACAAAAAACAACGCCGGTATTGGCGCTGGCATTGGCGCACTGGCCGGAGCCGTCATCGGTCACCAAACAGGCCATCGCAATGAAGGCGCGTTGATTGGAGCCGCACTCGGTGCCGGAGTGGGCGGAGCCGTGGGTCACCGCATGGATCAGCAACAGAAAGAGCTCGACAAAATTGCCGATACGAAACGCACGGATCAAGGTCTTATTACCAAACTTAAAAGCGATATCTTGTTCGAGACCGGCAAATCGAACCTGAAGCCTGCGGCAAAAACAAATATTTCTGAACTTGCGGCGATCATGAAGAAATACCCAGAAAACGTTTTGACCGTTAAGGGCTACACCGACAAAACCGGCAACGCGAAAGTAAACAATCCGCTTTCTGGCCAACGTGCGGAAGCCGTGAAAAATGCGCTCGTCACTGACGGAATTCCGGTAGCGACCGTAACCGCCCAAGGCATGGGTTCCGAGAACCCCGTGGATCCAGGCACTTCGAAACAAGCTTTGGCTAAAAATCGCCGAGTCGAAATCGAGATCACCGTGGATGAAAGCAAAGTTCCAAAGGATGCAAAAGCAACTCGTTAGTTTTTTACAGAGACAAACGAACCGACAAATAAAAAAGGGCTGATTTTTATCAGCCCTTTTTTATGTTTTTTATTTATTTTTTTTAAAGTCTATCGATTCTTTTTCAACCACTCTAGTTCCACGCGGCAAGAGACCAATTTCTCTTCTCCTGATTTTCGATCTTTGACCGTCACGCCGATATTTGTTTTGGTCTTTTGCGAATTTCCAAGATCGATCTCTTGCATGATTTGGTACTTCTGTGATGAATCTTTCGCCAAGATATTCAACGACTTTTCAAAACTGCCCTTGGTGACCCTAGGCCAGATCATGTACTGACGGCCGTTCAGACTCAGCGCCTGATTCGCGCCCGGCTTTGCGGTGAAGACCACGTCCTGCATCGAATCTCCATGACTAATCAGTTTATTCTGGCTATGCACGGATACACCGTTGGCCTGACAAGAATATTTAGTTGTTAGATTGTAATCGTCGGCGCTTCCCGCAGGAGCGGCCATTGACTGGCCGGTGGCGAAAATAAGTACGACGGACAAAATTTGTGACTGTAAACGTGCCATAAACGAACTCCTTGGACGCCAACTGGCGCACTCCCCTAGTTTTGCATTTAAGGTGCCAGGTAGGATCTACCCATGTGGCGCCCAGTGGCGGGTTCGATAATGGTAATTGCTAATCTTAAGTTTTGTCCTTCACCGCGAACTCATACCCGCAACCTGACTAATATTTACGGAGCGACTTCACCCAGGAAGTCCATAAATGCCTGCATCGAACGGCGATCCGCAACGGCGTTGTAGGCAGATCCCGTTTTAAGGTCACTCCCCGCATCCTTAATTGTGAACGAATGAACTGCGCCGCTGTAAGCAACAAATTGGTAGTCCACTTTGGCGTCGTTCATTTCTTTTTGAAAAGCCGCCACTTCTTCGGCATTTACGTGGGGATCTAGAGCTCCGTGAAGCACTAAAACTTTTGCTTTGATATTTTTAGCATCCTGCGGAGTCGGCGTCGCGAGCCCACCGTGGAATGTCGTGATTCCGACCAACGGATAACCCGCGCGCCCCATTTCTAAGGCCACAGTTCCACCGAAGCAATAACCCATCGCAATCATTTTAGAACCGTCTGCGTAAGGTTTCGTTTTGATAAAGTCGTACGCCGCTTTCGCGCGTTCACGCATCAACTTGCGGTCTGCTTTAAATTTTCCGGCAAGCGCCCCGGCGGCGCTCTGATCTTTCGGTTGAGCATCTTTGCCGTAAATGTCTGCCGCGAAAGCAATGTAACCTTTTGCAGCGTAATCTTTCGCGCGATTTTTTACGTTATCGGTCATGCCCATCCAATCATGAACAATGATGATCACGGGACGCTTGCCCTTGACGGCAGAATCATACGCAACAAAGCCTTGAAGGGCCGTTCCGCCTTGTTTGTAATCGACAACTTCCGTTTTGATTTCGGCGTGGGCCGCGACCGCAACGAGACTGAAAACGAGTGCTAGCAATAAATTTTTCATCGGGAATCTCCATAGGTGTAAGGACTCTAGCGGACCACTCCGGCGACGGTTTGTAAACCCTCGGCACTTATTTTCCGCGTCATCTTCAGAAGCACTTCGCAAACCGTCCGTGGCTCGGTATTATGGCCGGCAACAAGGGGTGTAACTATGTCTATGGACAAAAAAACTTTGGCGAAGAAAATTTACGAAGTGGCTCATTTAACCGGCGAGTTCAAACTTCGCTCCGGTCAGACATCCCACGAGTACTTCGACAAATACCGCTTCGAGGCGCGCCCTGAATTACTTTCGGAAATCGCGCAGCACATGAAGGGCCTAATTCCCGCAGGCACGCAAGCGCTCGCTGCGCTCGAAATGGGCGGCATTCCGATCGCGACCGCATTATCACTAATAACAGGAATCCCTTGCGTCTTTGTCCGTAAAGAAGCGAAAGCCTACGGCACTTGCAAATTTGCAGAGGGTCTCGAAATTAAAGGTTTGAAACTATGTATTATTGAAGACGTGATTACCACGGGCGGACAAGTCTTGCTTAGCACCGCGGATTTGCGCTCGATGGATGCAACAATCACCGACGTGCTTTGCGTGATCGACCGCGGAGGCGGAGAAGAAAAGTTAAAGACCGCTGGACTGAAGATGCACGCGCTCTTCAATATGGCAGATCTTAAGGCGCAACTGTAAAATCTTTCCGAAAAATCACCTAGACCTAGGTAAGAGTCCCTCCCTATACCGGTCTTGTGAAATTGCTCATACCTAAAGCATACTAGATCTATACGTTACCGAAAGGATCTTTCATGCTTGCTCGAGCTTTTGTCATCGCGTTGGTTTTTATTTTTGGAACTGTTTCGGCCCACGCTGCGAATCGATACGGCGACATTAAAAGTCGCCTCGAAGATAAATATGATGATGAATCCTGCTCGAAAAGTTCCAATACACCTTTTTTAAAAAGCACTCGCCTTTCTTGCGTATCCTGCGCGATCGAAAAAATAGCGGGCGTCAGACCCTCGACTAAATTTTTAAGTTTGCTAGCGGTGCATGCCCAACGCACGGTCAACCTCGGAACTTCCACAAACAAATCCGGAACAAAAGTCGAAAATGCACATTCATCACAAGGCGGCGTGCCTAACGATGCACTTCTAAAAAGGGTCATCAAAGAAGTTCAAGCTTACGGCGCCTGCACCGCAACTTCGGGATACGATCAAATACCCACAACGCCAATTAAGGATCTCGTCTATCGCGCGGTCAGCGGCAGTACCTCGAAATTGATACCTATAGAAAAAGACGGAAAAGTTGTGGGCCATGAAAACAGCGTTGGTTACTCGTCCGAAGAACAAGAAGGCCTCGCCAAATTCTACGGTTTCAATAAATTCCGAGAAATAAATGATCTTTTCGGTGATGACGGCTTTAATGGATCAACGCCGGCAAGACGCCAAGCCGGATTCATCGAACGAGCTCGCGACGGTATGTATAATTCAGCAGAAAGCGGTGGAGAGCTCCGCAAGTGCATCGCGAACGTCGGCGAGAACCGACGTCAAAATACGGCCTTCAATACCAACAACGAAAGCGCAAATGCAGATCTCTGCTATTTTATGGCGATGGAATGCAGCGAGTATGTGGGCGAAGACATTTCATTCTGCGACAATGCGACTCCGGTTTACGCACCTTCGGCGCCGTCGCGACCGGCGTCATCATCTCCGGGTACGATCTATCGCGAAGTCGAAAACCCAGGCAAAGCCAGATAAGTTATTTTTCTGCTACGATGTAGGCGATCCAGCTGTCGCAGGATTCGCCAACTTCGGTGCGACTAAAGACGCCGTTACCGGATC
>JACMRP010000243.1 GCA_014376325.1 Pseudobdellovibrionaceae bacterium | reverse complement strand
TACAAGCGCAATTTCCTGAAAAAACCGTCGATGCTTGGTTTACTCCGCTGAAGGGCCAGGACAATTTAACGAAACTCGCTGCGAAAACGAAGTCGTCCGGATATGACTTCGTCGTCGTGGGTCCGGACAATGTTTTGGCCGACGGGGCCGTCGAAATATTTGAGCGTGAAGGAATTAAAATTTTCGGCCCAACAAGTGCCGCGGCCAAATTAGAATCCAGCAAACTTTTCGCAAAACAAGTGATGAAATCGGCAAGAGTGCCCACTGCAGAATTTTACGAGGCGAATTCTGCAGAGGCCGCGGTTCAGCTCCTCAAAGATTTGAACTGGACAAAAAGACAGTGGGTCATAAAAGCCGACGGTTTAGCTCTCGGCAAAGGCGTTGAGGTTTGCGAAAATCTGACCGAAGCTCTCCGCGGATTAGAACGACTAAAGCAGTATTCCAATTGCTTCGTGATCGAAGAGCGACTTTTCGGTCGTGAGCTTTCTTGGTTGGCATTTTGCGACGGGGATAGTTGTTCGCTTTTTCCGCCCGCGCAAGATTACAAAACTTTGACCGAAGACCCGCTGAGCCCCAACACCGGCGGCATGGGTTCGATCGCACCAGTTCCGGTCGGCGACAATAGTATGTCCGCGAAAGTGCGCGAGCAAGTTTTTATGCCGATGCTTCAAGAAATGAAGAAGCGGGGAACACCGTACAAGGGAATTTTGTACGCGGGCTTGATGCTGGGCCAAGAAGATTTTTGGGTGCTTGAATTCAACGCCCGCTTCGGTGATCCAGAAACTCAGGCATTGATGCCGATCATGTCCGGCGATTTATTAGAATGGTGCGAAGCGAGCGTCAATGGAACTTTGCACGCGATGCCGAAGGTTGTACCGTCGAACAATAAAAAATCCGTCTTCGTCGTCGCGGCGTCTGCGGGTTATCCGGATGCCCCCAGGGTGAATGACATCATCGAAAATTTACAACCATGGATCACCGAGCATCGCGGATTTTTTGCCGGAATCTCTTACGATCAAGAGCGGCGCTGGCTGACTTCGGGTGGAAGAGTCTTGGGCGCGCTCGGGATCGCGGACACCTTCGGGGAAGCGCGCGAAATCGCGTTTGGTCGTTTGGACGAAATAGATTTCGAGGGCATGCAAGTGCGAAACGGAGTAGGCGCGGAATGGGTCTAAACTCGGCACCGCAGATTGCGATCTTAGCATCGGGCCGCGGATCGAATTTCGATGCCATCGTGAAAGCGATCGGGGAAGGAACGCTGAACGCGCGCATATCCTTAGTCGCATCCGACCGTGAAGAAGCCCCCGTCATCGCTAAAGCTCAATCGCTTGGCATTCAAACCGTGATCGAAAAAAACCAAGAGCGGCTCGCGGAGTTTCTAGTTGGCCAAAAGTTGGACTACGTTGTATTGGCCGGTTACATGCGGATTCTAAAAGAGAATTTTATTCAAAGTTTTTGGGACGATCGCGGCTTTGCCCGGATCGTAAATATTCATCCCTCTTTATTGCCCCAATTTCCGGGTCGTGACGGTTACCGCCAGGCCTTCGAAGCTAAAGAAACTCTGGCCGGCGTTACGGTGCACTTTGTAGATTTGGGCGTGGACACCGGACCCATTTGTGCTCAGCAAGAATTCGGTATCGGCGATTGCAAATCAGTCGAAGAAGTCGAAGCCCGTGGACTGGCGATCGAACACGAACTTTATCCTAAGACATTGAACTGGATTTTGAAAAACGATTTCGAAATCAAAACCCGGGAAGGACGACCCCATGTTCAACCGCACTGAAGTTATACTTCATAAAAATCTTCAAGACCCCAAGGGTTTATCATTACAAAATAAAATTAAAAAATGGAATCCTGCATTGGCAGAGAAAATAAAATCTATTCGCGTTGTCGATCTTTTTTGGAGCCAGTTTGAAGGCGAGCAGAAAGAATTCGAAGCGGCCGCTCAAGATGTTTGGTGGGATGCGATCACGCAACAGAAAGACTTGCCAGGCAGTGACTGGATCGTTGAGCGCGAATATCATCCAGGAATGACCGACAACTTGGGTCGTACTGGCCACGAAGCGCTCGAGATTTGCTGCCAGCGTCCACTTGAAGAATCTGCGGTGACTTCTGGGCAGTTGTACCTATTCACCGGCGCCGAACTACATAGAGAAGAAATTTCTAAGATCACCGAAACTTTTATTTCGAATTCTTTGATTCATCGCCACCGAATTTTTGATCATGTCGAATTTGCAAAGCATTTGCGTTTTGAATCTTCCGAAATCGCGCCGAAATTTACGCCGCCAAAACTTGCGGCAACAGCCGCGTTGATGATTCCGATTTCAACTATGAACGAGACTCAACTAAAAGAGCTCAGTCAGAAAAACCTGCTTTCGCTCAATTTAAATGAAATGCTCGCAATTCAATCGTATTTCAAATCTGAAAAGCGCGAGCCCACAGACGTGGAAATAGAAATCCTGGCACAGACTTGGTCCGAGCACTGCAAACATAAAATATTTGCGGCCGACGTCGAATACACCGAAGAGACAACGCATAAGGTTGGCATTCCCAATAAAATCGCAGGTTTGTTCAAAACGACGATTGCCGGAACGACAAAAGAACTTCCGAAGCCATGGTTGCTTTCGGTATTTAAAGATAATGCCGGGATCGTGGCGTTTAGTGATGACGATGCTCTTTGCATCAAAGTGGAAACCCATAATTCCCCTTCTGCTCTGGACCCATTCGGCGGCGCCATTACGGGGATCGTTGGCGTGAACCGCGATATCTTGGGCTGTGGCTTCGGGGCGAAGCCGATATTTAATACGGACGTTTTTTGCGTGGGCCCGTTAGAAATGACCAACAATTTGCCCGCCGGAATTATCCCGCCCATCCAGTTGTTGGAAGGCATCCGCAGCGGTGTTGAAGCCGGTGGAAACCAGAGCGGTATTCCGACCGTGAATGGTGCTTTGTACTTTGACCCCAGTTTTGTCGGTAAGCCGCTGGTGTTTTGTGGATCCGGCGGAATCATGCCGAGAAAGATCGCGGAAAAACAGTGTTTCGAAAAAGAAATTCGCGCCCAAGATTTGATCTGCATGGTCGGTGGTCGCATCGGGCGTGACGGTATCCATGGCGCCACTTTCTCTTCGCTAGAAATGACCGAATCTATTCCGTCCAGTGTCGTGCAGTTGGGCGATCCTATTACTCAGCGTCGAATGACTGATTTTCTGATCGAGGCCCGCGATCTAGGAATGTACCGGACTCTGACGGATAACGGGGCGGGTGGATTGTCTTCATCGGTTGGCGAAATGGCAGATTTGGCCGGTGGCGCACGAATGGATGTCAGGCTTGCGAAGACGAAGATGCCAGGATTAAAACCTTTTGAATTAGTGATCAGTGAATCGCAAGAGCGAATGACCGTCGCGGTTCCGCCCGAGGACAAAGATAAGTTTTTGGAACTTGCGCATCGACGGGGTGTCGAAGTCAGCGTGCTCGGAGAGTTTAATAAATCTAGACGCTTCGAAGTTTTTTACGGCAGCGATAAAGTGGCGGACCTTTCCCTCGAGTTTTTACACGAAGGCTGCCCGACCTTAAAACTGAAAGGCCACTGGAAAGAAAAGTCTTTTGCTGCAAAATCAACGGCGCAAGAAGTTCGGCCATTCCAGACTTTGAAGGCGCTATTGCAGCGGCCGAATATTCGCAGCAAAGAAAATTTAATTCGTCAGTACGATCACGAAGTCCAAGGACGATCCGTTATCAAGTCGTTGCAAACTTCAAAAAAACAACGATCGACTCCGAACGATGCGGCGGTGCTAGCCGTTTCGTTAGATAATAACTTAGGAGTCGTTGTCGGTTGTGGTCTTGCTCCGCGCATGTCGCAGGCCGATCCGTATATCATGGCGCAGATGGCGGTCGACGAGTCGGTCCGTAATTTGCTTTCGGTCGGGGCAGAGTTTTCGCTGGGTGATGACACTGTATTGTCGTTAATTGATAATTTCTGTTGGCCTGATCCGGTGGAGGATGCCGAAAAAATGGCAGCGTTAGTTCGAACTTGTTACGGACTTCGCAAGGCCTGTCTAGCGTTAAAGGCGCCATTGATATCGGGCAAAGACAGCATGAAAAATGATTACAAAGGAACCAAAAACGGGGAACCGGTCAAAGTTTCGGTGCTACCGACCCTGCTGGTGACGGCGATGGGGCGAATGCCAGATTATCGGATGGCACGTTCGGCAGATTTTAAAGTTGCCGGCGATAAAGTTTATCGTTTAGGTCCGCAGCAAAACGGACTTGCCCAGTCAGAATGGCACGGACTTCGCGCGGAGCTTTCGCAAAATACGCTGACGGTACCGCAACCAGATTGGGATTCGGCTCTGCCAATTTACGAATGGCTCGGCTCAAAAGAGAGCGCTGGCTTACTAAGATCTTGCCATGACGTCAGCGAAGGCGGCTTATTCGTCGCGCTAGCCGAATCTTGTTTTACTAACAATTTGGGTTTAACTATTCACAGTCAGTTTAATGCCCAGGACGCGAACGTCGCGTTCGGTGAAGGATTTCATCAATTTGTCGTTAGCATCGCCGCGGACAAAGCGGCGAGTGTCGAAGCCTTTTGGAAAAACCAAAATATGGCTTATACCGAAATCGGCATCGTCACCGAAAATCCTGAATGGAAATGGCAAACCGAAAAAATATCGGTCGACGACCTTTACCAGGCATGGAGCGGGGAGGCTTTATGATCAAAGCGCTTGTTTTAGCTGGCGACGGCATTAACTGTGAGCAAGAAATGTCTTACGCCGCCAGACGTGCTGGCTTTCACGTCGACATTATTCACATCAATGATCTTATCCGCGAAAGAGTGACGCAGGACCAACTTAAAAAAACCTACCGTGCG
>JACMRP010000031.1 GCA_014376325.1 Pseudobdellovibrionaceae bacterium | reverse complement strand
AGGGGGTTTATTTAAGGAGGGGGGAACTCGACTCTGAAGTCTTCGGTGGGGGGACCGTCATTCAGAGTCGATACTGATACCTATTGCGAAGCCCGTGCCAGGCGAACGCCGCGCGCACGGACGAAGAATCAGAAACTTAGCTCGCAAAAATCCCAGAGCGAAACATTCACTCTGAGACGGCGACGAACAGCGCTGACACTCGCGCAAATGTGTGTGGAATAAAACCTATAAGGTTTTCATATCGATTACGAAGCGGTATTTAACGTCGCTCTTGATCATTCGCTCGTAGGCGACATTTATCTTTTCCATTGGGATCAGTTCAATATCAGACACGATGTTATGCTTCGCACAGAAGTCGAGCATCTCTTGAGTCTCGGCGATTCCGCCAATCAACGACCCACCCAGCTTTCGCCGGCCCATGATCAGGCTTCCGGCGTACAGTTCAGGGGGTTTGTCCGGCAGACCCACCAGGACCATGTTGCCGTCGCGATGAAGGAGGCTCAAATACAGATTGTAATCATGGGGTGCCGACACGGTATCCAAAATAAAGTCGAACGTATTCGCGTGTGCCTTCATGGCATCAATGTCTTTCGAGATCACAACTTCATTGGCACCGAGTCGTTTTGCGTCTTCGACTTTAGATGCAGAGGTCGTGAATACTACAACGTAAGCGCCCATTGCGGCGGCAAACTTCACGCCCATGTGTCCGAGTCCGCCTAAGCCGACGACGCCTACTTTTTGTCCTTCGCTCACTTTCCAGTGGCGAAGCGGGGAGTAGGTCGTGATTCCTGCGCAAAGCAAAGGTGCGACCGCCGCTAAATCCAACTTTGGCGAAATGTGCAAACAAAATTCTTCGCGCGTGATGATCGAGTCGGAATATCCACCCTGCGTTGGCGTTTTATCAATACGGTCCGTGCTATTGTACGTGCCGGTAAAACCGCGTTCGCAGTACTGCTCAAGCCCTTCATTGCAACTCGCACAATCTAAGCAGGCATCAACCATACAGCCAACGCCCGCAAGATCGCCGACCGAAAAATTATGAACCGCCGCGCCCACCGCAACCACTTTGCCCACGATTTCGTGACCAGGAACCATTGGAAATTTTCCGGCGCCCCATTCGTCGCGAACTTGATGCACGTCCGAGTGGCAAACACCGCAATACTGAATTTGAATGTGAACGTCATTTGCGCGTAATTCTCTACGATCAAAAAAGAATGCGTGGAGGGGGGCCAGCGGTGCCGGGGCGGCAAAACTTTTTGCTTTAATCATAAGCTAACTTCTTTCCGTTGAGTCCAAGATTTGAATAGATCATAAGTGACGGCTAAAATAACTGGTCCGATAAAAGTACCAACGACACCGAAGGCAAATATTCCGCCGATGACGCCAGAAAAAATCAGCACGAAGGGCATGTCGGCCCCCTTGCTGATAAGCATCGGGCGCATGATGTTGTCGGAGACGCCAACGATGCCGGTCCAGACCAACAATAAAATCGCCGCGGTCGTCTGATCTTTCGAAAATAACCAGGCGACGCCAACCAGCAGCGGAATAAACGGTCCTACTTGAACCATCGTTAGTATCAGCGCGGCCGCAGCTAGCAAGCCTGTTAGCGGTACATTCGCGACCCACAGACCGATCGCGGCAAGCAATGATTGTGCAGCCGCAGTCACGACGATCCCGAGCGCGACGGCCTTGATAGATTTTCCGGCAAGCACGACCACTTCTTCACCGTGAGATACCGATAACTTTTGGGCGAGCGCAATGATCATCTCGGTGGCCTTTTCGCCCTTGTAATAAAGAATCGCTGCGATTGCGACCGACAAAGACAAATGCACGAAGGACATTCCAAAGCTACCAAAGACCGCCACGGCCCAAACACCGCCCGATTTTAGGTACGGCTGCACGTGCACCAAAAGCTCTTGCGGATCGCGCAGTGAAAAACGGGTCCAACTTTCGCTCAGTTGAGCGCCCATGACCGGCAAATCGCTGATCCAGTGTGGGGGTGCCGGAATTTTAAATTCTTCAACTGTTTTAGACCACTCGGTCACTTGCTCGATCAAAGAAAGCACCAGCGAAACCGCAATTGCCATTGGTAAAATCACCGCGAATACCAGACCCGTCATCATGACGGCGACGGCAGGGCCACGGCGACTCTTCATTTTATTTTGTAACCAAAGCAGCCACGGCCAAGTCGTCACTACAATCGTGATTGCCCAGATCGTCGCGGGTAAGAAAGGCGTTAAGATCCAGATCGTCCCCCCAAGCAGCATGATAATGAACGAAGAAGTTAAAATTATGCGTGCGATATCACCAGAGGATTGTGTCTTCATGAATGAATCGTACGACAAGTTTTTGTACTCGTCGTGTTCATCTTGTGATTTTTTTTAAATATTCGGATTTTTAGAGCGGCTCGTTAAGATGAGCAGCTGGCATGTCGCCTTTAAGACTCTCAAGTTCCAGATCTTCACTATCGAATCTAATTCGGTTCGTCGTAATTCTAAGCACTTTATGCGAAGTTTTTTGAATTTCTTTGTTTTCGACTAAGAGCGCCACCGAAATAACGTCTGCGGGTCGAAGCAGCGAACGAATTTGACCAAGATGAAAGCCGGTGTTCGCCGACCGAAAAATTTCACGGCCATTGAGCTGCCAAACGTAAACCAAGCTTTTTCGTGCAAGCGCATGTTGGGGGTCTTTCAAGGCAATCTTGAGTTGGTCGCCTTTAGTATTCAGTGGCAACTCTAGATCCACTTCCAACGCCGCCGGAGTTTCTCGGAGAAACGAAAGCATTTGCTCTGGAGGAAGTTTTTCGAATTCCCCTTTTTGGTAAGCCGCTAGAGTTGCGGGGTCTAGAGAGCTTACGTAAGCGAGGTACTCTTTGTAATTTACGCATTTAACTTCGGGGAGCCCGCAAATCTCTTGGCTAAAATCTTTCAGGGCGTCCCAGTAAGCACCGTCGTTCCATTTCGAAAAATGGTGGCCAATATTCAGCGGAGCTCGATTGCCGTAATAATTGCCTTTAAAGTAGTTGCGATAAGTGTTCATCATTTCTGTTTTATAAGTTTTATAATTCTTAGGATCGGGCAAACCCTTCGACTGGGTGAAATAGAAGTTGTAGTCCATCGACAGCGTGCGCTTGCCGGATCCCGCGATACGCAGATCCGCCAGCGGAAAATTCCAAACGGTATTTTTGATTTGCGGCCAGTAGTTTGTCGCGGCCGTTTGGCTGGTATCGTAAGAATAGTGAAAATCATTAAGCGTCTGGTACATCGAAGCGTTGCGCCCTAGCAGCGGTGCGCGGAATCCCACAATTTCACCCGCATTGAAATGGAAAGGGTTATCGACGACCGGGCTCGGAACCGCGTTGATTTTATAAATATCGAAAATGAGATGATAAAATTGGGTGATCTCACTGTTCCATTGAGGCAGCGTCCACGTGCCGCCATCAAAGTGGCCGTTTGCATGCGAAGCGATTTCGTGACCTTCATCGAAAGCCTCATTGACGTAACCAACACGCTTGATCAAGTTTGGAACAGAGGACCCGCCCCAACCGATAGCGGACTTACCGGGGCCGTGAGTTGGTTCCGTGTATACGAGCTTATTTTTTTCTAACAAAAAATAGGTACCGCTAATGAAGTAAGTAAATCGGAAGGGTTGGTTTTTTGCTAAATCCAAAGTTTCTTGCCACATGCTCAAGCTGTAAGAACCGTCGAACGCCATCATGACATATTGCGGGGGACGTTCGGGTAATTGCGCATATGAATTTGAACTCACGATAAGTGCCATTGATAACAAAATGCATTTCATCGGACCCCCACCAGAATTCTACATTTTGTCGAACCTCTAGTGAATAGAATATCGACAAAAAACCAAACCCTCTTTTTTTGTCGAGGTCTTCGACAACTGCCTAGATCATGTTGATTCAACTCTCCTATAGTTGTTTAAACTTCAAATTCGCTCTGCCAAACTGGACTTACTTCAAAAACATCAAGGAGTCTTTCATGGACGTCAAAGGCAATGTTTTCGTCATCTTGTGTTTAAGTCTAGCCTTAACGGCTTGTCAAAAGTCGTCATTAAATTCAAAAGACGTTAGCGGAGAATCTTCGCAATCATCTAAGACTTTAGTCGCCGGCGACGTTGCTCGCATCGACGGTCCACAAAACGCAATGGTCGGTTACGCTGCTTATTTCGAATTAGCATTGCCAGAAGGTATTTTATTAAGTAATGCCGTTTGGACATTTGGTGATAATTCTGCGGCCCAGAATACGACCGGTATCGCATCACGTAACTACGGTCGTCCGGGTCGTTACACCGTCGAAGTGACATATACAGACACGAGCGGTTTGGTAAATACGCTTGCCCATGTCGTGAACGTACTTCCGATTCAGGATGGACTTCAGTGCGTGGCCGATCTTGCGATCAATAGTCCTGACCACGCGACCACCGGAATTCCGGTTGATATCACGCTCATGATTCCGAGCTGCTTAGCTAGTTCCATTAGTCAGGTCAGTTTAAACTTTGGTGATGGATCATCCGGTAGGAATCCAAACGCACAGCATGTTTTCACAACGCCCGGGAATTACCTTTTGAGCGCAGATATTTACCTTGATGGCTCTACCGATAAGTACGTGACTATCACAACGACGATCATTGTTTTAGATCCGGTCATCGTTGCGCCAACCCCAGCGCCAACTCCAGTATTGCCACCAGTTGTGGATCCGACTCCGGTAGCAACTCCAGTTGCAACGCCAACGCCGGTTCCGACTGCGATCCCAACGCCAGCTGCAACGCCAACGCCGGTTCCTAATCCGGTAATCACTTACTCTTACGTGGCTTCCGATGTTTGGGGAGCTTGTTCTGCAGACTGCGGTGGTCAACAAACTCGTACGAGCCGATGTCGAAGCAGCGCCGGCGATGTCGTTGCGGATAGTTTCTGCGCCGGGATGGTGAAGTCTTCTGAGTCGCGCATTTGCGACGGAAACCCCGCAGCCGCTGCACACAGCGAACAAGTGGTTACAACCGAAGACGCCGGAGCTTCTAACAAGTGCCCATCGAATCAAATAGGCGTCATTATCAGTGAGCGCGACAAAATCGTGACTTCCAATTACGCATGTATTGAGCATGTCGTAAAATTGGCTAATGTCGCGACCACTTATAGCGCTTGGAAAACTGAAAGCTATTGCCGTGATTTCGTTGCGTACCGATGTTCGCAGGACAGTCTCAGCAACCAGCAGGCACAAGGTCGTTACGAATGGATGATGAAATGCCAAAGCAGCGTCCCGGTCATCGCGGACTTCTTAAAAAACTTTGATGACGTCAAAGCCAAAAAAGGCAACGTGACGCTAACAATTGATCCAACCAATCCGAACGCTCAGCATTTGTACCCAACATTTATGAACCGGGCGACCTCACCAGAAAAAGTTTGGAAAGCTCCGATCGTAAAAAATGCTTCTTGCGAAGTGCCAGCAACGGTCTACGTCGCGGCGGTCTGCGTATCTTCCTGCGCGACTCCAGAGCAGCAAATCATGGCCGAAATAAAAAACGGCCGACAAATGAAATACACCACCTTTGTTGAAGCACTGACCCAAAATCTGCCGAAGGTCGCGACACTGGCGAGCGTTG
Organism: Pseudobdellovibrionaceae bacterium; assembly: GCA_014376325.1. The sequence continues at coordinate 5,729 of JACMRP010000031.1, read as the reverse complement.
AATCCATGAACAGCAAACAGATCGCCCGAACATCGGTTCAGCAGTGGGTGACCGAGCTGATCGATACAGATCACGTGATCATCGAGTTCAAGTTGAAATCTGGCCGCATTCTAAAACTGACGACCAATCATCCAGTAGTAGCTTCCGACGGCTCGATGAAGTTAGCTGGTGAATTCAAAGTTGGTGACAGCCTGGTGCAACTGGGTGGCCACTTAGACGAAATTATTTCCGCAGACCGTATCGCGTATTTCGGCAAAGTTTATAACTTATTTACGGACTCCGCCGAAATTCATAAAAATATAGTGATCACGAATGGCTACTTGAACGGCACGGCATATTTTCAAAACCAAGGTGCCAAAGATATGAACCGCGGTTTGTTCAAAAATAAACTAACGGTTGGAATCTTTAACTAATGAGAAATAAGATCGCTGCCGCAACCATAGCTATTGTTTTCATCGCCGGCTCGGCCTACTGGACCAGTCGGCCCGATTCGGTCGAACAAGTAAAAACTCCTGATTTATTTTCGAAGGTGCCGGTGGTTCCGCAAATGAAGGCGGCAGATCAAGTCCGCGCGCGACCCCGGGTTCTGCCTCCACAAGTGATTGACCAAAAAAAGCCGGCCGATATTCCCGTCCCATTCGCTTCGGAACTGGCAGAGTATCGAGCGATCCGAAATAAGGTCTTCATGTCTGAGACCGAAAAGATACTTCGCAAATCCTTCCTGAACAATACGCAGATGCTGATCGCCTTAGGCGGGTATTTAAATACACCATCGGCAACGACCGGTGAATCCGAAGACGCGCGCAACGTGGCGACGGATTTATTGTTGGAAGCAGTTCAAAAAGAAAACAGCGAAGTCGCGGCGAAGGCCCTTCAGGAAGTTATTTCGGATCAAACGATCGAAAATGACGAGATGGATGCGGACGTCAGAAAATCACTGGCAGGAACAAAGGCCGAAGTTTTATACTACTGGTCTGCGATGGATGCTGCGAAATCAGAACAGATGCATTCGTGGTTACCGGGGCCGGTTTCGGAAAAGATCTGGCAGAACGTGCGCCAAGCCCAAAACCAAAACTTGGCTGAATCTAAAGAAATAAGAAAATAAATTAACGGCAGTCCTGGTGAACTCGCTCCGGAAGCTCAACGCCCCAGCGAACCCGAATGTTGTAATTGGGATCCGATTCTAAATGTCCGGACTTGGTGACGCGGTAAAGTTGGTACGCATCCACAAATTCTCCAGGCGAATATTCCACTTGGCAGGCCTGCAAAATATCTTTGGCTTTCGACATATCATAAGCTTCGTTCTTGGCGCGCGGGGCGACGGGACCTTGTCCGGTGCCGCGGCGACTGCGAACCATATCAACGATGCGTTCGCCCTGCGTTCGTGGATCCTGAATTTTTAGAAGTTCTTCTAACAAGGCGTAATTGTCAAAAATGCGAGTGTCCCGCTCTGGAGTTGAGTAGTTGTCGTAGTCATCTCCAGCATCCGCGAAACACTGCCCACCGCGAGACTGTAGTTTGTCCCAAGCGGTTTTCACGATCGGCACGCGTGATCGCAACAGATTGCAAATGTTCGTCGTTAAAAATCCCATACTTTCGTTCAGAGTGGGAACGCGGTCGCGAAGCCGATTGCGAACCGCTTCGTGCCATTTAAAAATCTCTAGTCGCGCAGATAATTTTTTTGGCGTCCAGTCGGCTAAGCGAAATTGCTCGGTACTGTAACCGGGCAGATCCTTGACGTTCTTTGCGTAATCTTGGGGCTGCTTGAAGCGGCGGAAACCGCTGCTCGTATTTTGCGGAGCGATCGTATTTACCATCGTCGTATTTAGCTTACGAATCGCTTCCGGAGCCGTCGAAGACATGAACGACAGATAGCCCGTCACGTCGATACTCTTAACAAATTCAACGTGGCCCATGTCGGACGAGCCGCTCAACTCCGTGTTCAGAAAAACCACGCCGGGCGTAACATAAGTTTTATTAATTTCGATCGGGTAGGTATCATTCGGCAGGGTCTGAGTTGTTCCGGCCAAACGTACGAAGGTCAAAAAAGAACGTAGTCGCTTTTCGGGGCTCAGGGAATCCCACTTGGTCATATTGGAAGTAATTAACTTTCCGCCACCGCCAGATTCACGCATCGCGAATTGAAGTTCGTTTTCGTAGGCGAATATGGCTCGCAAAACATAAATTGCATCTGCACAGTCGGTCGAAATTCCATTGTAAGGACTTTTCGGATTTACAAAAATATCTGCGTGAACGCGATTTTCAATGAAATCAGCAAATTTCTTTTCGCTGTCCGGAGTCCAAGTATTGCGGCTCTGCCAGACGGCCGCGTGCGAAAGACTGGCAGTGAGCAATACTAAGAATAAACTAAATAGTTTCATACGAGAGTGCCTCGGAGGATGCCGTCTCAGCTGACTTCGGAGTTTTCGATTTCATCCATTGAATAGCTTTTTTCATATCGTCAGGATCGATCATCGAAAGCATGGTAAAAATCATGATGTATTCAAACATCGGGATGTTCATCAACATCTCGATACCTAAATGCAAGGCAACTCCTGCGGCAAGTACCCAATAACGAAGTTCACGAATCCACACCAGCGTTCCTAAAGACAATTCAACGACGAGTGTTCCCCACGTCATCAATTTAATCATGAGCATGCTGTCGAGCAACCAAGGCATTGGCAGGCGGACTAAGTCATCAAGTCGGGTGGCGATGTAAATTGCGGAGCCGTCCATCCAAGCTTCGCCTTTAAATTTGAACAAAATTGTCGAGATATAAACCATGCAGAACTGCATTTGGATCAAGCGCAGTGCCCAAGGTGCATGCAATTCTTCTTGTTCCTGATTTTTGCCGAAAAAAACTTTATCCAGCGAAAACATTTTTCCGGCACCAGAGAAAATCAAAAGAAACAAAATATTCTGAAACAAAGTGTCGGCGCTGTTCAAGATAAAGACGTTGCGGTTGTGAAAGGTCATGACCGTTAAAAAACCCAAGGCCAAGCTAGTTCGGGTGAAGAGACCAAATAACACGCCCAGGGCGGCCGCTAGGTTTAACATGCAAAGAATATAAACGCCGGTATCGGTTTGCGGCAGAATGCCGAACAAATCTAGGCGAGCGTAATTACTAACTAAGGCCGCAGTTTTAAAAGTGATAACGGCATTTTCTCCGTAGAAAACGGCACGGTACGGAAACGTCGTTAACCAGTTAAACAACAGCAATAAACCGAAGGCCACGCGCAAAAGTGTGATCGTGTGCAACGGAACCGGTTTAAAGAAAAATTTTTCGAAAGCGTTACTGATGGATTTGAGTGTCATAACTTAACTCCACAGGAAGTTTATATTGAAAGATTCCGTCCGTAGCGTAGGTCTTAGCCGGTTGTCCATGGCTAACGAAAAGTACTTGAGGAGGTTTCACAATATTCGTATGACGGTAAAATTGAATGGACGCCACTTTCTTGCCTGGGCTCGTGACTTGTAATTCACGAATCACGTATTGGGAAAGATCGTTCCAAAGTTCGATATTCTGCCGTGGCAAAAGTTTTTCTTGGCTGAGTTTGCGATATTTTTCTCCGGCCAAAGATTTATCAATTGCGGACATCTGGGATGGACGTGGATAAAGCCATTTTCCGGTTGAACCGTCGGTGTATTCCACCAAAGCGTCAACGTAGGAATTGACTCCACCAGGGTGGGGAGCAAACATGCTCCACCCTTGGTGAAATCCGACAAAATACTGATAAGGTTCTAAAAGACCGAGCGCGCGATTCATCGCGACGCTCTGATCGGGGAGAGACGCCCCGACCATAATAAATCCGTGAACTAAGATGAAGACAACGATCAAAAATTTCTGAACTTTTGCGATGTACTTTTTCACTATAGCTCTCCGTTGTTAGAATCCGTTTGCGATACCTGGCATTCCTGGCATTTGGATCGGTCCTGTGCCCGGGCTTACGATAAAGCCACGAGATTTAGAGCGACGTAAGCGTGGTTCGAATGGAATGTTGTTCGTGTCCGCGTTTTCACGTGGATCCGAAGTCAGTTCCCAACGATTCGGGATGTCGGTCGTTGTCCAAGCTTTGTAGAACAAAGAGAACTTAGTTCCTTCAAGCAAGTACTCAACTAAAACTCCCGGTCCGGCAATTTCTAGAGCAGCGCGGAAGGTGAATAAGTTTTTGCCCATCGCTTCACCAAATTTACCGTACGCCGCCGCGAACGCTTTTGCGTCAGAAGCTTGAGTGCGATTCATTTCCATCAATGACTTGTACATAGCGCTCATTGAATTCGATGTATCTTGACGAAGATTGTACGCGCAGCCAGTTTTGATGTCTCTGATGTCGCCACCAGATAAGCAATATCCGTAAACGTCGCCGTTTTTCTGAGCGTAGTTAACAACGTACTTGTCGCCCAACTTAACGAAGAAGTCTTCGCCTTTACGATTAGCAAAATCCATCAGGCGAACCGTGTTGTCTTCACTCAGGGTCGTGTCGAAATCCAGACCTGTGTAGTTCAGGTTCATTGTCGGAATGTTAACCATCAAATCATCGATACCGGTTATTTTAACTAACTTCTGGATTGCGCCGCGAAGTTTGTTGTTGTTGCTGATCTCATTTTTGTAAGCGTAGCTATAGCGACCGAACATACCTTGCGTCGAAGTGCCGTCATCATTGTTGATGATGTTGTATCGAGCGCCGTAGAACATGAAGTCAGTTTCGCTGTGCTTATTCCAGAAGCGGTAGTTTTTCTCGCGAGAAAAGATACCGTAGTTAACTTCAGCACGTGAGTGGTCCAAATGGAACTCAGATGTCGTGAAAGACTGAATGTTGCCCTTGCTGTAAGAAGCGTTCCATACGATCGGCAGACCGAACATGCGGCTAACCATTTTACCAGTAGTCAATGTTTTGAAAGTTTCCACTTTAAGAACCGGTGGTACTTCAACCATGTTTTCAGGAATGCTTGTCGAGATGATTGTAGAAGCTAAAACGTTACCACGAATCATGTCTTCGTACGCTTTGCGACCAACTTCTGTTTTCAAGTTGAACAAGAAAGAGAATCCATCATCAGAATCGTTGAACTTGCTAACGGAAAGGTTGATCAACGCCGCGCCGGTGAAAGCGGAGTAGTTAGAGATATCACCTTTAGTCATCTTAACGTAGACCGTGTCGGCTTCTACTTTTTCGATGTAAGTTTCCCAAGTTCCTTGCGCCAATGCCGCAGAACCTACGTTGAAGATACCGAGTCCCATTGAAGCCGCGAACATGACGCCGCCCTTAGAAACGTAAGTCATGTTGTCGCCTTGTGACCAAGCATCTAGCTCTGAAGCTTGAGAAGGAACTTTTTTGTAACCTTCAAGAGTCGTAGCTTCTTCCAGTGTCTTTGCGAAACGAACTGATTCTGTCTCGCGACCTACAACCGGCATTGCGCCGACGTACGCCCACCACTGAGCCAAAATGCCAGTTGCGTTTGCGTACCAGAAACTGGCTTTCGCGCCCAAACCACCCTCGATATTCGAGTAAGTCGTTTTTTGGAATCCGTCTTTGTAGTCACCGTAAACGAGAGTGTCGTTTTTTGGATTGAAATCAGTTTTGACATATGACGGAGCCTTTTTGTTTGCTTCGTGCGGAGTCAAATTCACGATCCAAGAACCCCAATCGAAATCGATGTAGAAGAATGGCTCAATTTTGCTTTTAAGTTCGCGCTCAGCTTTTGCTGGAGCCGGAGCTTCAACAACTTCT
>JACMRP010000242.1 GCA_014376325.1 Pseudobdellovibrionaceae bacterium | reverse complement strand
TTCTGCACGTCTTTTTGCCACACGTAGATGGCTGCGCGACTTATCACTTTCCTTGATACCTTTTGGGTGATGGCTCTCGAAGTTCCATCGCAAAGGTGCGTTCCTCCAGAGTCTTCTGGGCTTCGTATTTACAATCGAGTATTCGTTAATTTACGTCTCGTCCTTAAAATTTCCCGCTCTACCCTATCCTTTTCTTCTGCGAGAACATTTGCGCCGCTGTATTTCTAGGTCACCATTGCGACGACAGAATAGCAAAATTGACCCGAGCCTGGAATCCTTGGATCGGCTGAACGAAAATCTTTCTCGATTTGAGCCGAAGTCTGTGGCTCTTGGTAAACTATTGCCTTCGCGCAAGTAAACGTGTCGTTTTGACGACACGACCATAAAGCCTAGGCAAAAGTGATAAGTCCCGCACGCAAGTCAGTCGGGCAGAAGTAGCTTAGGCAGAGCGCTAAAAATTCGATGCGGGAACGTCGAATATTTTTTTCACGTTTGTTCAACACAGGTAAATTCTCTGTGTCGAAATAAACTTTAGTAAAATTACCGCTCATTTTGGTCCTGATATCGACGTCCTGATAAACTCCGCAGGAATTAGTAAAGCACGATCCTTGTTTCTACAGACGAAAGATCTCGATAACATAAAACATATGATGAACGTAAATTTTCTCGGTACATTAAGGATGGTGCAGAAGGTTCTTAAGTCTATGTACTCTCGTCAAAGAGGAAAAATAATCAATATTTCCTCAATCGCGGCTCAGGGGGGTATTGCAGCGTGCATTGACCACAAAAGAGGTGGCCGACACAGTCGAATTTCTTGTACAATCTTCTCCGTCAATAAATGGACAAGTTATTACCGTCGACCGCGACGCGACGATAGCGAGACAAGTATCAAAAATGGTTACCCCTCATTAAAAATTTAATTTTTGATATACCGGCCAAAGCAGTTAGCGTTATCAAAAAGAATAGAAGTCCACCGCGACACCCAAGGCAAACCAAAAGCTTGATGCCAGCACCAAGGTAGTCTATGACAATTCCATGAATCTGAGTGAGCTAATCCAAATTCCTGACGATAAGCGCGACTCCCAGTGGGAGATCGATTTTTTCATGCAAGTTTCTACGAGCAATCTGAAATTGCTTTCTCAGGATCCGCAGCCAGGTCCTGACGGGTGGCCCTACTTGCTCGCCGAAACCTCGACGCCCGCAGAGGCAACCGAACCCGCTCAAAAGCTAATTCAATGGCTCGCGACCCGCGGCATGGGGCTCGTGATCAATCCGCAAAAAGAATATCCCGATTACGTATTTTCTTACGGGATGCTCTGGCACTTTAAAGAAACGGGTCTGTTCTTCCGCGCAAAGCAGGATGTCACCTCAGGCTCCTTCGAAATCGGCAATGGAGCTAAGTTGCACGCGGGTCAACCTTCGCCAGAATACTTGCCGGCGTATGTCCGTGCGATCCTGAAGCAATTTTTTATGGATCAGGGATTGTTGAACGTAAAAATCCTGGTCATAAGCAATGACCGCATCAATTACGACTTAGCCTTTTCAATCGAGTCTTTGGGAAATCCGCCCGTGAAAGAACATCAGGGCATTGCGGAAGCGATCAGCTGGTTCTTACCTCCTCACTATTCCATCGTTTTGGTCAGTGAGAAGGGTCTCCCAGAGTTCGTTAGTCTTTAAAGTACAGCGATCTTTACCTAATCTTCGAGTTCGCCCGGAATCGGTAAAAGATCCATCAGGCATTCGCGCCAATATTCTGGAGCGTCTTCGGAATAATCAACTGCCACGTGGAAGCCTTTTTTACCCAAAAGTTGCGTGCGCGCAATTGACCCCGAAATTTCTAAGTTCATGTCTTCTAAGTGCATAAAGATGCTTTCGCCAATAAGCGCATCCAGCGTCAGATTCTTTCGAAGTGAAGTTGGAATCAAATCTTCGCGTTTTATTAACAGTAATAATCCGGTCGCCGAAGCTTCGACGATTTCACAATTTTTCGCGATGCGGGCAAAATCAGTTAATGACGTAATGTACGACACGTTCACGGGGCTCAGCTCTTTGCGGGGAGCCACTCGACGTTCGTCTTTTTGTTTCGCCGCGGTTTTTGCCGGAGCTTTTGCGACGGCCTTTGTTGGCGTTTTTGTTTTTGGTCGGCTCATTTTCACACCTCGTAATTCAGTATTTGCTTTCATACTGGACTCATCGGCCAAACCAGACCAAAGTTTAACGGCGCAAAAACAAAATTGCGAAATCGCAAAGCGTTAAGTCACCGGAATCTCATTTTAAGACGCAGGAAAAAGGTCGAGTTTTAGAATGAAAAACTAGAAACTAAATAAAGAATAAACATGCTCAGGATCGACCCAACATATGCCGACGCCCTCTGGCGCCGCAAACTTTTCGGCATTCAGCAATCGGAACTGACCGCCGTTCCACGCGCCAATTTCAAGCTCCGAAATAACCCCGGGCTGCGCAAACGAGCGCAAAGCTTTGTAAGTAGCCTCTTTCGCGGCCCACAGGTGTGCGGGCGTCGGGGCATTGATCATTTCGGCCTCGTTAGAAACCCTTCGAACGATCACGTCCTTTACTCGCTCAATCACTTCGATATCAAAACCAACAGGACTTTTGCTGATCGCAAAGCCACCGAGATCCGCAGCATGAGAGATAGACACGTGGATTTTTTTAAAAGTCGGAATTTTGTCGAGGTTCTTTAAAGAAGTAAATTCCGCATACGAAATATCCTTGAGCCACTGAAGCCCGAGTTGACGATCCATTGCCGCGCGTATTTTTTGCCGATTTTCGAATTGCCCGCTAGCCCATGCAGGGCTGGTGAAGGCCTCGACCTTTGCGGCAAGCAAAACTTCCATTTGCGGGAGCCCCAATTTTTTAAACATGAAACTCCGCAGGCCATGAAACCGGTTTGCCGCTGGTGATGTCCATCATTCTATCTAATGATACGCGCGCTTTTACGCGCAAGGCTTCTTCTAACTTCACGGCAGGCTGCAAAGTTTCTAGTGCGCGCTTTATTTTCTGCATCGTATTCATTTTCATGTAAGGGCAGTCGTTGCACAAACATCCGGCGTCTAGCACCGGCGCTTGGATCAAAGTCACATCGGGACGAAGCTTCTGCATCTGGTGAAAAATTCCCGTTTCAGTCGCGACGATGAATTTTTTTGAAGGATTTTTTTGAACTTCTTCCAGCAAGCGGGAAGTGGAGCCGATCACTTGCGCGTACGCAAGCACGCTTTCTTCACACTCGGGATGCGCGATCACGACCGCGTCCGGGTGTTCTAATGTCAGCTCGTACAATCGTCTCGCGTTAAACAGCACGTGCACTTCACAAGCTCCCGGCCACAATTCAAACGGGCGGTTCAATCGCTTCGAAAGCCAACGGCCCAGATGTTGATCGGGACCGAATAAAATCTTTCGGTCTGCGGGGATCGCTTTAATGATCTGCTCGGCATTGCTGGAAGTAATGATCACGTCCGAAATAGCTTTTACTTCTGCGCTCGAATTTATGTAAGTAACCGCGATGCCGTCGGGATTGGCCTGGCGCCAGGCAAGGTATTTTTCGTAAGGCGCACCCTTCACTAAAGAACAGCTCGCCTCCAAATCAGGAACCAAAACAGTTTTTGTGGGGTTTAAAATCTTCACGCTTTCCGCCATGAACACGACGCCAGCAAGTAAAATAACCTTTTGCGGAACCAGCTGACCTTGCTTCGCTAAGAAAAAACTATCGCCCACAAAGTCGGCGACGTCCTGGATGTCACCGTCTTCGTAATAGTGCGCAAGAATGACTGCGTCTTTTTCTTTTTTCAGACGTTCTATATCGGCCGTAATGTCGTAGGAAGGATGCATGTTCATGTTAGGGCCTCCACATCAATTAGATGTTCGTGCCGCCTTTTAGCATATTCAGAATGGACTTAGAAACCATTTTAAAGGACTCATCGACGCCGCGACCTTCAGCCGCAGAGCCTT
>JACMRP010000241.1 GCA_014376325.1 Pseudobdellovibrionaceae bacterium | reverse complement strand
CGCGCAGATTTCGCCGGCGGCACGCATTTCGTACATTTCGGCATACTTAGGTTCGGTCTCTTTATCAACACGAACGGTGACGTCAAAAGAATCGTCGCCCGCGATTTTTTCGTAACGATAACCCATGTCGTTCGGCTCAATACGTTCTTTGAATGCGGTTTTACTCGCGCACGCAGTGGATAGTAAAGCTCCCAAAGTGAATATAAAAAACTTACGCATACAAAACTCCTTTTAGTAAACGACCCGAGTGCGAATGCTGCGACTCAATCCCTGAATCTGATCGGCCACGCGCTGCACGTGAGGAAAGCTTAAATCCATAACCATGTAACCCACTTTATCATCCGTCGACAAGAATTGCGCTTCGATATTAGCGCCCTCTTTCGAAATGATTCCGTTAATTTCGCCGAGCACTCCGGGCTCGTTGCGGTGAACGTTCAAAATTCTTGAAGTCCCCGTTTTGACCGGCAAGTCAACGTTCGGAAAGTTGACGGCGCCGCTGGTAGAACCGATTTTAAGATAACGCTGAAAACTTTCAGCGACCTCGATGCCAATGGCGTACTGTGCCTCTTCGGTGCTGCCACCGATATGCGGAGTCAAAAATACGTTCGGTAAATTCTGCAATGGTGTCAAAAACTTTTCTTTATTCGAGGCGGGCTCTTCCGGAAAGACGTCGATCGCGCAACCCGAAACGTGTTTGGATATGAGAGCTTCTACCAATTCAGAAATCACGACGACAGTTCCACGACTGGCGTTGATAAGGTGAACACCCTTTTTCATGACCTTAAACTGTTTCGACGAGATCATGTCTTTGGTTTGCGGAGTTTCCGGAACGTGCAAACTGACAAAATCGGAGACTTTCAGAAGCTCATCCAACGAAGTCTTTGCTTGAGCATTGCCTAGTGGAAGTTTTTTAACCGTGTCGTAGAAGACGACCTTCATGCCCATGTCTTCGGCGAGGATACTAACCTGGCTGCCGATATGCCCGTAACCGACGATACCTAAGGTTTTGCCACGCACTTCGCGTGAACCTTCAGCGCTCTTCATCCATTCGCCCTTGTGCGCAAGGGTGTTGCGATCGCCCAGCTGACGTGACAGCACGATCATTTCCGCGATCACGAGTTCGGCGACGCTGCGGGTGTTCGAGTGAGGAGCATTAAAGACCGGGATGCCGAGCTCACGCGCGCACTTCAGCTGAATTTGATTCGTGCCGATGCAAAAAGCACCAATCACAAAAATGTGCGGGTTTGCTTGAATCACCTTGTCGGTCAGAACCGTTTTTGAGCGAATCCCGATGGACTGGTAGCCCGGCAAGATCGTGATGAGCTCCGCTTCGGAAGGCGCGTGCGGCAAAAGATCCACCTTGAAGCCTTCAGCTTCGAGCATCTCTTTCGCCACCGGATGGATATTTTCAACTAATAGGATTTTAAATGAATTCATACGGTGGGCTCCTCGGTCCAAGTCTTACCGAAGAAACCCGAATTCACAAGATTTTACCAGTTCGTGAGGCCCCGCGAAGTGCTTTTATACTTCTTCCCGGACTCGATCCGTGGATCACGTGCTATGATATGTTGCAGATACTTCGCGGCAAGTCGTGGCTCACTGTCCGGGATGGCGTGGGATGCTTCCGGGAACCAAATCAAAGAACCTTGAGTGCTTTTAGTGACCTTCTCAAATGACTGAACTTGGTCCGCGAAAGCTTGCGGAACTTCTTCCGTTCCAACCATGAAGTGAACCGAATTTTTTTCGAGCTTATCGAGTTTGTAACTTCGAAGATCAAAATCACGAACCGCGCGAATCAGATGAAATAAACTTTCTTTGTATTCTTTCGGAATGTCGCTGACGTGGGCCAACTTGCGGCAATGTGCGCGCCGTAAGAAAGACCGACGATGGTGACTTTCTCTTCAATGCCGAGTTGATCGAGAATTCCGGACAACTCATTCGCAAAATCTTATGATTCTAAACCGGTCTTAAAAAACAACGGCGTCTTAACTTGTTCTACTTCACGAGAAAGTGTCCAGTCTTGGCCACGAAAATAATAATGAACGATGCCGTAACCCGCCCCGCGCATTTCCGAATCCATCGCATCCCAACGCTCTAGATCGTAAACCAGTCCATTCGTAAACACGATCCACGGCTTGCCCGCTTTTGGCTGAGAAACCTCCACGTAGCGATCTACGCCATCAGCAAGGGTCACGTAGCCCTTCTCAATTTTAGACTCTCGAGGGGTTGCGGCAAAGGCCGCGACGGATAGATTCGATAAAGAAAAAACTAAGATTGTAAATAGAATTTGTTTCATGCGAATCTCTTACCATAACGTCGCGCAATAATGGTAGCCAAATTCTCCTCTGAAAGAGATGCTTTTACTATGACAGTAACTAGAGCTTTCCATCTATTGGTCGTTGACGACGATTCCCTCATTCACCAGAGTTTAAAACTTTGCGTTCCCGCCCCGTGGAAGATCTTTTCCGTCTCTAAAAAAGAGCTAGTGCCTTACGATCAATTCTTTCACGCGGCGATGGTAGACATGCATCTTGTGGCTCACAGCAAGAATCCAGACGGCGTCGACGTTATTGAAAAACTGACAAAAAATAATCCGCAATTGGAAGTGATCGCGATGTCCGGGGACCTCAATCGCGAACTGATGGAAAAATGCCTAAAGGTAGGCGCACAAAAATTCCTGGCGAAGCCTCTGCTATCGGAAGAAGTGTTACTGATCCTAAATAAGATCGAAGCGTATCTGAGTTTGCGGAATTTAGAAACTGGTGCGCACGCAAAGACAACTTCGTGGGTAGGCTCAAGCCCAGCGTCCGAGAAAGTAAAAAAACGAATCGCGGAACTAAAAGGTGAAACCAGTACAATCTTGATCGAAGGTGAAACCGGGACCGGCAAAGAAGTCGCGGCGCGATTGCTAAACCATCAAGAAAACGAACGCCCTTTCATCGCGGTCAATATTTCGAGCATCACCGAAAATCTTTTTGAGTCAGAGCTGTTTGGCCACGTCAAGGGCGCCTTCACCGGAGCCGACCAAAACAAAGTGGGACTTGCCGAAGCCGCGAACGGCGGTGATTTATTTCTAGACGAAATCGAAGCGCTGCCACTTTCGCAGCAGGTAAAACTTTTGCGTTTCCTAGAGAGTGGAGAAATCCGCAGAGTCGGCGCAAAGGAAATCACGAAAGTTAAAACTCGCGTGATTGTCGCAAGCAATCAACCGCTCAAAAAATTAGTAGAAGACGGTGTCTTTCGCGAAGATCTCTATTTCCGATTGAACGGCCAGCGAATCGAACTTCCGCCCCTGCGCGACCGCAAAGAAGATATTGCGGAACTGGTAAAGACTTTTTTAGATTCTGAGCGCCCACGAAGAAATAAACATTTTTCCGACGACGGTATCGAAGCGCTGAAAGCTTACAGCTGGCCCGGCAACGTCCGCGAACTAAAGCGCGTCTGCGAACAGATCAGCCTGGTTTCGCCACTGCCCATACTACGCAAAGAAGATGTCGACGCCCTTATCCACCCGAACACGCAGGCAACGGGCGATGCGGGCAAGTCGCCACTGGATTTATCGCGGGGACTTGCCGAGTTGGTTGCCGACTTCGAAGCAAAAATTATCCGCGCCAGCATGAAAGACATCTCTGACGTAGAAGAGCTCGCGAAATTTCTAAAAGTTTCGCGGTCGAACCTCTACAAAAAAATTAAAGATTACAATATCGATGAGGAATCACCATGATCGGCACCGCTTGGTCCAGTCCCGTCTACCAAAAGATGGTGCTTATAGTTTTAAGTATTATTTTCGTCTCGGGCATCGGCGTTTATTTTCTGCGCCAAAAAAATTATTACTTTAACGCCAGCTGGGCCAGCATCAAAAGCTGGCTGATCGCGGCACCCGTGTTGTTCATCTTGATGGGACTACCCGACCCATTGCCGTTAGTTGCCTTGGTCGCAATCGCGATTGTCGGCGCGAAGGTTTATTTTCAGATCATGGGGATGTTCCACCGCAGTCATTTTATATTGATATGTTACGCTGGCATCTGCGCGCTGGGTATCTGCGCGTATTTTGATCGATTGGATATCTACAACATCATGCCGATGATCGTTTTGGGCGTAACGTGTTTGGTGCCGATGATACGCAACAATTACAAACGCATGATCCAGTATATTTCGCTAACCTTGCTTGGGTTTATTTTCTTGGGTTGGTCGTTCATGCACCTGGGTTTAATCCTGCATTTTGAAAATGGCATTTACCAGCTGACGTACTTGATTGTACTGACCGAGTTTTGCGATAACACCAATCTGGCTTTGGGCAGGTACTTCGGCAAGTTCAAACTTTTCCCTAAACTAAATCCCCGCAGAACCTTGGGCGGCCTGCTCGTATCGATAGCGCTGACGCTGGCTTTAGCCGGAACGATGCGTTTCTTACTACCCGATAATTCCGGCAAGTATTGGCTGACTGCGGGACTGATCGCCAGTCTCGGCGGATTCATCGGTGACCTTGTCATGAGCGTTATCCGCAGAGACGCGGGCGTGCGCATCGTCGGTCCGTTTATTATCGGTCGCGGTGACTTCTTGCACCGAGTGGATAGACTTATCTTCGTTGCGCCGATTTATTATTACGTCATGCTCGCCTTACCGGATCTCTCCCTGTGAAAGAGTGGAAATACGATAACGAACAATGGATGAAGCTTCCGACTTACTTGAAGCATCTTCCGCTGTTTACGAGGCATCTGGATTTATTCAGCGCGTTCGTGCGCCTGATTTGGTCCATCATCTTGAAAGACATCATTTTCAATTTTTATATTCGGCTGAAGGTCACCGGCACAAGCTTTTCGGAACTTCGAAGGACTCATCCGAAACTTATTATCATTTCAAATCACGCGAGCCATCTGGACGCAACTTCGATAGCGGGAGCGATCCCGCGAATGTACTGGCTTGATCTTTACATCGCGGCCGCGAAAGATTATTTCTTTACCAACCAGTTGTTCATGTTTTTTTCTAAACACTGTCTGGGCGCAATCCCCATCGATCGCAAAGACCGTAAGGGCGAGGCCATCAACCTGATTATCAAACTGCTGACGGACCTGCCACGCATCTGGCTGATTATCTTTCCGGAAGGCACACGTTCGAAAGACGGCAAGGTCCAAGAATTCAAACGCGGGATCAGCATTTTTGCCCAACGTACGCAGACGCCCATTTTATTTATCTACCTTGAAGGCAATTCGGAGCTGTGGCCGAAAGGCGCCTGGATTCCGAAGCCGGGCCTGCTCCGCATTCACGTTGGCCCCGTACATCCTCCGGACGATATAAAAATCGTGTACGCGGCTTATAAAAAATGGGCGGTCACGATCAAACCGGACGCTTTCCACGTTGATGAAGAAGAAACTGAAACTAAGGAGGAAGTTCATGACGGCGACAACGATCCCAACTCCGAATTCGGCGCATAATCTGAAATTAAAAATCGGTCCGTACGAGGTATGCCCAATTCCGACCGGCATTTTCGGCCTCGATGGCGGCGCGATGTTCGGCACCGTCCCTAAAGTACTTTGGGAGAAGTCGAATCCGACCGACGACAAAAACCGCATCCAGATGGAAGCCCGCGGTTTGTTATTGAAGAGCCCCGGAAAAAATATCCTGATCGACTGCGGTAACGGTGGCCACTTCGTCGCGAAGTATGGCGAAAAGCTCGGAAGTAAATTTGCGGAGCTCTATAACATCGATCAAAGCGGACCAAGTCTCGAAAACTCATTAAAGGCTCACGGACTCAGTCCCCAGGATATTCACCACGTGATATTGACCCACCTACATTTCGATCATGCCGGTGGTGCGACGATCGAAGATGGCGGCAAGCTGGTCCCGACGTTTCCGAACGCAAAGTACTACGTGCAACGAGCAAACTTAGAAACCGCCAGCACGCCGAACCTGCGCGAGCGCGGAAGCTATTACCACGCAAATTTCCAACCGCTCATCGATGCGAAAGTTCTTACGATACTGGATGGACCCGCGGCCGAGCTCTTGCCTGGGATTTCAACCATGATCTCGAACGGACATACGCAAGGACAACAGATGGTAAAAATCACCGACGGTTCGACCACGCTTCTTTATTGCGGTGACGTGGTCCCGATGAGCGCGCACGTTCGCACGGCTTGGTTGATGGGTTACGATTTACATCCCCTTACGCTGATTGAAGAAAAACAAAAGTATCTGGGCGAGGCCGCAGATCAAAAATGGTATTTATTTTTCGAGCACGATCCCTATTGCGACTGCGCACAAATTGTTAGAAATGGAACTGACTTCGCGGTGAAAGAGCGCTATTGGCTGTCGGATGCGCCATAGCAGTCTCAGTGCTTTTACCAAAATTTATTTCCGAAAATCAAGTCACTTGGCCGACGACATCATCGCGCAAATGCGGGACGGTGAAATCCAACTTGTGGCGGCGAGCCTTTCGTTTTCGACTATTTTGTCCTTAGT
>JACMRP010000004.1 GCA_014376325.1 Pseudobdellovibrionaceae bacterium | reverse complement strand
CGCAAGCGAAGCTCATGGCAGCACAAAGCATATAGACTAGTTCAGCCATTTCGTCCTCCTTTAGGATCTTTGGAGCTGGAGATTTTGAAAGCGTCGGCGAAATCTCGTGATTTTTTTAGTGGAGAAAAAATTATTTCCAAAATTCCGTAGCGGTGAGTTTTATAAATCTCCGCGAGCTCGCTCACGATATTAAGGACTGCTTCGCTCTGAAAATGAAGACTATATATTTTTTCGCCGGGGACCGAAGCTTCCAGCAAAAGATTCTGCTCAATAAGTTTTGAAACGCGCTTTTTGATCGAAGTCGGCGTCGAGCGTAAAAAATTACTTATTTCTTTGATCGACCATTTTTTTTGAACGTCAGACTGCAGGAGCAGGAGAATATCCAACTGCTCTACCGAATCAATCGAATGAAAGACAAAGTCTTTCACTTCTTTAGAAATCTTATTTTCCGACATGTTGTCAGGCTACAGAAAAGCCGCAAGGAACCTAATGACGAAATCGCGAAAACCTAAGCAATCCAGTAATAGAACTGCAATGCTAAGCAGAAAATGAAGAGTATAACGAACCCTGTTTTTAACATCATGCTCTCCATTATCGGAATATCGTTTACATCAATAAAGCCCGTCAGGGAGAGATTCTGGTCAATTTAATGTCAAGCTTCTCGGCGAAATTGCCGTACGCCTTTTTCCCAAATCGGGACGCAATTGCTGGATTTTTACGAGCCTGCTTAGTCCTAGCGCATTGCTTCATGCGTTTCCAGAATCCGGTCTTCGGTCGAGGAGCGGTGATGACGGGTAAATTCTACCGGAACATCCCGGCGTGAAGTGCGACGTTGACGGAGTGAAGGGAAAGAAAATAGATTCATCTGATGGAACCAGATTCGAAATCCGCCCCACGCGAAAAGCAAATCCGTTGGGCGCTTGTCATAGCCTTTTTATTTGTCCTTGGCATAGCCTTGGATCATTTTTTCCTGCACATTTTGTTTCGAGAGAAAATGAAGGAGCGGCAAGAGGGTTCTCAATCCACTTCCTCCTCTCTCCTTCCTCGCTCTTAGTCCTCTTTGTTATGTCTATTCGTCGCGTGGGTTCGGGGGTGTCTCCCAACAACCGATTTAAATCCCTGGGCCGGGGAAGGGCGCTAGATCCAGAGGCTCTTCACGCCGCGAGACCGAGCCACTTCGATAGCATCCTCGTACCCAGCATCGACGTGCCGAAATATTCCCATCGCTGGATCCGCGGTCAGTACCCGCCCGAGACGGGCCGCCGCTTCCGGAGTCCCGTCGGCAACGATCACTTGCCCCGCATGTTGACTGTAACCCATACCGACTCCGCCTCCGTGATGAAGACTGACCCACGTGGCACCGCAAGCCGTGTTGACCAAAGCGTTAAGCAATGGCCAATCGCTAACCGCATCCGAGCCGTCTTTCATAGCTTCGGTTTCGCGATTCGGGCTCGCGACCGAGCCGCAGTCCAGATGATCGCGACCGATGACGATCGGAGCTTTTACTTTTCCTTCAGCGACGAGTTGATTGAACATCAATCCGGCCTGGGCACGCTCTCCGTATTCCAACCAACAAATTCTTGCCGGCAATCCCTGAAACGCGATGCGCTCTTGGGCCATGTCGAGCCAACGGAGTAAATCTTTTTTGTGCGGGAACAACTTTCGAATCGCGTCGTCGGTGACCTTGATGTCATTCGGATCGCCCGATAATGCCACCCAACGGAAGGGACCACTGCCTTTGCAAAACAAAGGTCGAATGTAAGCCGGAACAAAACCGGGATAATCATACGCATTTTCGACTCCCGCTTCTTCGGCCCGGGCGCGTAAGTTATTTCCGTAATCGAAAGTGATGGCGCCTTTTTCTTTCATCGCGAGCATTCCGCGTACGTGTTTTGCCATGGACGCGTAAGCAGCGGCCAAATAGGCTTTTTGATCTTGGGCACGGAACGTCGCCGCAGTTTCGACGCTGTGACCTTCCGGAATGTAACCGATCAATGGATCGTGGGCCGACGTTTGGTCCGTCAGCAAATCAGGCGTGAATCCTTTTTCCATCATCTGCCAAATCACCGTCGCCATATTTCCGTGGAGCGCGATGGACTTTGCTTCACCCGCCGCCGTGTACTTACGAATCCGTGCGAGGGCGTCGTCCAAGTCGCTGGCCACTTCGTCGACGTACTTAGTCTCTAAACGTTTCGCGATGCGGGTCGGATCGATTTCGACCGCGAGCACGCAGGCGCCGGCAAAAACTCCGGCCAGTGGTTGCGCTCCGCCCATTCCGCCAAGTCCCGCCGTCAGAATCACGCGGCCCTTCAGACTTCCGCCGAAATGCTGCCGTCCCGCTTCGACGAAAGTTTCGTAAGTTCCCTGCACGATGCCTTGCGTACCGATGTAGATCCAAGATCCCGCGGTCATTTGCCCGTACATCATCAAACCCAATTTATCGAGCTCGTTAAAAACTTCCCACGTCGCCCACTTAGGTACCAAGTTCGAATTTGCAAGCAGCACGCGGGGCGCATCGGCGTGAGTTTTTAATACTCCGATCGGCTTTCCGGATTGGATCAGGAGGGTTTCGTTGTTTTCTAAAACTTTGAGGGCTTCGAGGATTTTTTCAAAACTTTCCCAATTGCGAGCGGCCTTGCCGATGCCGCCGTAAACGACGAGGTCTTCGGGGCGCTCCGCCACCATCGGGTCTAGATTATTTTGAATCATGCGGTAGGCGGCTTCTTGCAGCCAGCCTTTGCAGTTTAACTTTGTGCCCGTGGGGGAACGAACAACGTGAGACTCGTAGGTTTTTTCAGACATGGTTTAGGTCCTCCGGTTGGAAAACCTAAACTAGAGTCAAAGCCCTTTCATTTCAAGGGATGACGTTAGCTGCCGAACTTGAAAGTGTAACTTGCGCTAAAGGTTTGACCCGCTTCCGCTGCCGGAAATATCCAATTTTGAACTTTTTCGGTCACGCAGCCGCCGAGGGCTTGGTCTTTGGCGGTATTATTCGTGATCGTCAGCTCTTGCACCGCTCCTTGATCATCAATCTTCCAGGTGACCGCGACGGTGCCCGCTTTCGCCATGCCTTCAATGATCAAATCGGTGTAACACTTTTGAACCTCGAGCATCTTTGACTTCACCAGCGCCTTCACTGACGCGGTATCCAGCTTCGTGGGACCAGACGACTTCGCATATGCGGGAGAGGCCGACGCTACAAATACCAGGAAAGCGCCTAAAATTCCATTTTTCATAGGACCACCATTTCTTACATTATTATAACTCAAGGCATTTACTTCCGAGTAACAGAAAATGCATGGCGAATTTTGTGTCGAGGACTTCGACGAAATAGCTATATATTTAGGCAGCTTAGCTTCAGCCGCGATGCGAGACCAAAGCCAAGGGACAAAATATATGTTAGAGTGTCGACCATGCAAACACCCGCTTCCACAATTTTGTACGCTGATAAACAAAAATTTTATCGAGAACTTGCATCTGACCTGCGTGGATTTCTTGAAAAAAACTGGCTGATGAATTTAGCAAATTTTTCTGCGCTTTTAAATCAGCATCTTCCCGAAATCAACTGGGTCGGATTTTACCTCGCGACCGGCGAAGAGCTACGTTTAGGTCCCTTCCAGGGATTGCCCGCATGCACCCGCATTCCCTTCGGCAAAGGGGTGTGCGGAACTTCGGCAGCATCTAAAAAAATCATCGTGGTCGACGATGTCGATCAGTTCCCGGGACATATTGTTTGCGACGGTAATTCAAAATCCGAAATCGTGATTCCGTTGTGTTTGCAGGACCGAGTGCTGGGAGTTCTGGACATCGATTCGCCAGTCCCCGCCCGTTTTGATGATCACGATCGGCAAGGTCTCGAATCGCTGACAAAGATTCTGATCGAGCTCACCGAGTGGCCTGCCCACTTCTAAGAGTATGATAAGAGTAGAATTTACAGAAAGCTGAAGGTCTCGCTTTCAGAAGTTGCGCAAAAGCTCTGTCGGACATAAATTTTTTGGCGGAGGGGTCCATCATGAAATTTATTATTTTTCTAGTTCTGCCCGCGTTTCTTTCAACTGCCGCTTTCGCAGCACTTAACTTTTCTTCTGCCGTACCTGCAGCGGTCAAACAACAGATGTTAAAAGATATTGAGCTCACAAAGACGATTGAAGGGGATTCTACTTCAAAACTATATTTAAATATTTTTGCGACCCCGAAACTGCAAGGCGAAGCGCTGAATCAGTTTTTTGAAAAGCGAATTGCCAACGTTGACCTGAACGATTGCGGAGGCGGCGCTGGAGTCGCGGCCTGCGTTCAAACATTTATATCACCGAATACGATGTTCTTGACCCAAAACTTTGTGACGGCCGATCTGCCACAAATTTACCGCGTCAGTATCTTGTTTCATGAATCACGACACACCGAAGTTATGAATGGTGGATGGTCCCACGTTAATTGCCCGACTCCGTATCTAGACGAACAAAATCGCGACATCGTGGGTAAAATTTCGGGCATCAAGATGGAAGGCAAACCGGCTTGCGATAACGTGGCCCTCGGCGCGTACGGGCTGCAAGCGGTCATGCTAAAGAATATCCAAAACACGTGCACCACTTGCAGTGAAAAAATATTGATGGATTCAGAAATCTTCGGTGACGACGCTTTGATGCGAATCAGCGACACCGGAGTTCGAAAGTTGATGCGCAGTGATCTCGAAAAAAAATAGCGCCCGCGCGTTTTTGATTTTTGCTTTAGTGCTGGCACTATTGCTGGCGCTGTTCATGCAGCGCCGGACCTCGAGCATTGAAAAAGCCGTCCAAGAAATTGATGAATTAGAAAACGGCGAAAGCGCTTCGCCCCCGCTCGTACCGACGGTAGCGCCCGCAAAGCCCGAAGCAAATTTGTCACCAGAGACGCAGAAGCGAATGGTGATTTTAGACGAACTCCTTTCAAGTCGTGACGATAACGACCCAAGGATCGATCAAGAATTCAAATTTCTCAACGGTGAATCAAAAATCGCTCTTCGCGCAAAGTACGACTCTCTCCCGGCCGAAAAACGCAATGAGCGCGGCTTGATCGTATTCTTACTTGGGCGAAACCTGAAAGACGCGGCAGATTTTCAATTTTTTAAAAGCGTGGTTGAAGAACCCGCCTGCCAGAGTCTCGCCGACTGCAGTCAGGCTCCAGCTGCTAGCTTTAATCGCGATGAAGAAGATCATGCTGCCGGACAAGGCGCGGCACTTGCCTACCCGCAACTGGTGGCAATAAAATCGGTTCAACGAATTTTAGACAAAAAAAACCAGTTCGCACCGGAACTGGTTTCTGCTTCCTTAGACGTTTTGAAATCGGCCCAAAGTTCTTCTGCTGCAGAAGTCCGTGCCGCCGCAACCCAGATTCAAGACCGCCAGTAGTCCGTTCATACTCTTGGGCTATATAAAATGCTTAGTTTTCTATTTAGTCCTTCGAACTTTGAAAAACAATGCAATGCTTTCGACCGAGCGACGATCACCGGCGCAGTTGACCCGAATGTTCGCTTTGTCTTGGCTAAGTACTTCGCCGAGAGCGATGATGTCGCTACCTAATTCCTGAATCGATTCTTTCGAAAGTATAATGTAGGTCGTGCTGTCGGTGCGGTCTTTAGTCACTATCTGCAAGTGCGTGCCGCGGCCAAGGTTGTTATCGACATTCACCATTTCGATGGGGTGGCGCTTATCATCATCGATGCTCATGCAGGTGTCCGAGAAAATGTCCGCAGCCATTGCTGACTTCGCGAAGAGGGCCAAAAGGGTGAAAGTCAGTAAGCGCAATTTCATATGGGACTCCTTGGATGAGGTAGTTATACCAGATTCTGGCGCCCTGCCCCACTGTCAGGATTTTGGACACTAAAAACTTCCCGAATGACTGACAATTTGTGGCCAGAGCTCAGATTCGCGGCTATACCTGCGCCATCGCAATGCCTAGTCACCGAAGGATTCTTACGTGAAACGTTTTAAATTCGTCCTTGCTGCTGTCATGAGTTTATTTTTAATCGGGGCTTGCTCTCGGTCTGCGCCTCAAGCGGTGATAGGTTTTTCTGATTTTTCGGCACTCGAATCCGCCGCGGTCGATGAAAATGCCGGGACCGATTGCGCCGTTGCGTGCAAGCAGCTTCGTGTCGAATTTCGTTACATAGTTTATGTAGGCAAACAGATCTACGCCTACTGGGACGAAAAAAAGAAAGATACCGGGACTGATTTTGATTCCCTTGCGGCCAGCTTAGAGTCTTCAATTACCGACAAAACTTCGGACACAGATTACTTCACTATAATCCGTGATTGGAGCGCCGCTTTCCATGACGGACACGTTAACGCAATCCCTCGCGATGACCTTTCGAAATTCGAGATTTACAGCTCACCTGTCCGTTTACAAATCTACGAAGCTGCGAGCCTCAATGAAAAAGTTTTTGTCAGCGAATTGAAGTCGGCTGAGTTCGACCTCAAACTTGGCGATCAAGTATTGGCGATCAACGGCATCCCCATCAAAGTGGCCTTAGACAACGTCGAAAAGCAATCGAACGGCAGTACCGCAAGAATGCGCCGGTCCCGAGCAGCTTCGCGCTTAGTTGACGTGTGGGGCGTCGAAAACAGCGTTCAAGAACTTTCTTTAACGGTCCTTCGCGACAAGACTAAAATCACCGTCAAGCTTCCACGCACGATCGAAGTCATGGACTCCGAAAAGAAAGTTGTTGCCCCGGTCACCGGCGCCACGCTGTTGAAAGCGATGGTTCTGCCGGGCCAGATTGGTTACCTCAGGGTCGATGCGTTTATGGGGACGCAAATGGGTGCGCTGATAGATCAGGCGATGCATAATTTGAAAGACACGAAAGCCTTGATCATCGACTTACGCATCAACGGTGGCGGCGATGCTACCGCGAATTTTGTGTTAGCTCGTTTGTCTAAGACGGATTTAGTTCGCTATCAAGTTTCGCCGAGTTTGAACCCTTACGTGATGGCGATTCGGCCGGACCTCTTCGGACTTGAAGAAATAATCGGAACTGGCTTTGCGCAGTGGCTTCCGATCAAGGTCAAGGCAAACACCCTCGAAAATTACGTCGGCAAACCCGTCTTCGCGCTGACGAGCCCACGTTGTTTCAGTGCCTGCGATACTTTCGTCGCCGCCCTGAAATCCAATAAATTAGCGGTGATCTTAGGTGAGGGAACGGGAGGGGGCACCGGAACACCGCTCAATTTCGAATTACCTTATTCCAAACACAGTTTTCGCTACTCTGTCATTCGGGGTAAAACTATCGGTGGCGAAGCGATTGAAGGCGTGGGTACCTTACCGGACGTAGTGATCCTTCCGGTCGCAGCAGACTTAGTGACTAAAAAAGATACGCAGCTAGCGGCAATGATTGAATACGTGCAAAACGCGGTGAACCCGACGATGAACAACTCAGCAAATTTAGCTCAGCATGTGCGCAATGCTTTTGGCGACGTGTGGGCGCAGGGCTTCGAAAAATCCCCGACGACCCAAGAGATGCAATTAGTAAAGGACCTCGCGCCGAACGACGAACTCTAGTTAATCTCCGACGCTATTTCTTGCGGAAAATATGAAACTGGTAAACGCCAGTCCCGTCTTTTGCGTGGGCCCACTTATCCACGTTTTTTAAGGCTTCCCAGCCCTTCGTGTCGATCGCTGTCGGGGCTTTTAAGAAAGATCGAATCACCATCTGACTTTTTGCCGCCGTGTCTTTATGCAGTTTCTGCAGAATTTGGCTCGCGTCGCCCTGGTCTAAGTATGAAATCGTGTCCGATAAAGAAACAAAATCGTAAGCCTTCTTTGGCAAATGATCGAGCAAATTTCCTAGCAAATAATTCACCTTTGTTGGTGAAGATTTCACGCGGTCGAAAATCAATTGGTGTGCCTCGTACGGAAGCCCTTCTTCATAAGCAATTTTGCCTAAAAATAAAATCTGCATAAAATAGTTTTTACGAACCATCTGGGTGCGAAAGATCCTATCAAACTCTTCCAGCGAACGTGGGGCCAATGTTTTTCGTAAAGCTCGATCTGCTCCGGCAAGCTTTGCGCTTCGAATACTTTCGAAAAATCGCACTGCAAAACTTCGCGGAACATAAATCCAAGTTTCTGAAAGTGACTTTCCCATTTACCTAGAAGAATAAATACTCCTCGTAGGTCAAAACTTTGATCGCCTGGTAGCGAAGCTCGCCCAAATAATTCTGACTTACCGACATATCAACAACGTCCAAAATTTTAGGATGACGGGCGATCAGTGGCATACATCGCGCCCCAGAGCCCGCAATGCTAAAGACGCGATTGGCGTTTTCTGGTAATAGCTCAAACTCGATGCGAGTGTCTTCATTCGATAAAGTGTAATTCAAATCAGAAAATTATTCGGTCGCCATGTTGTTCCTTTTCAAGATTTAAAATGCCCAGTCGATATTCAATTCCAAACGTACTCCGGCAACGAGACCCTCACCGGTAATTTGCCGGTATAACCAATGCAAAGTGCCGATTTCCCCGTAGTACTCTTGGATAAATCCGCCCGCGGTAAAATATCTATTTAGATTGTAACTGTAACTGACACTCCAAAAATAGTCTTTATTGATCGGATTCGTAAACCCCATGAGCTGAAAGTCGTGCGGCTCGGCCTTCCATTGCGCACTTGCGTGGTAGATTTGCATCGGGTCACCGCCCTTTTGTCTCAGCGCGACCGTAAAGCGGCACCGCTGCGGTATCGTGCCTTGCACCCAGTTCAATTTTTTGATCAATTGATTCAAATCTACGGGGACCTTGAACGCAATATGCTGGGCCGCTGGAAGGCGCCGATCATCAACGACTTCTTGTGCATGGTGCACTTTGGTTTGCTCCGGAAGCTGACGACCAAATGGCTTTCGAATTTAGACGGAACGATTCAAAATGATTTGCTCGCGGGCGAAGGCGGGCTCGAAAGTGCAAGAGCATTTAAGCGGCTATCGAAAAAAGATTTTCTTCTGGGTTCTAAAACACGCCAGAAAAGCGGTCAAAAATCGCCAGAACACCCGCGACGTGTTCTGGCTGACGATCGAAGAAATCTTCGGCATTTACAATGGAACTTTGCCTTCGTACAACCTGGACGCCTTCGTGGCGCTCAGAAAAGAATCGTACGGAAAATTCGAAATCGATCCGGATCCGAGGGTCTTAACTCGCGGCGCGGTTTACTGGAACAACCCATTCGTCAGCGACGAAGAGGTCGTTTCGAATATCGGTGAGGGCGAAGACTGTGACCTGAAGGGTCTTCCATGTTGCCCGGGAATATT
>JACMRP010000030.1 GCA_014376325.1 Pseudobdellovibrionaceae bacterium | reverse complement strand
GGCGCCGTCTTTTATTATCTTCAACAGGACGCCATTTTAACGATCGCGCATCCATTGTTGCTCGTATATTTCGTTATCATTGGCGGCTTGATCTTCGGAATGCTTGGCATTTCTATCGCTTTTTGGGCGCGCACCTTCGACCAGCTGAGCGCGTTCAGTGCGTTCGTATTGTTGCCGCTGACCTACTTGGGCGGCGTCTTCATTTCGGTCGATAGCCTGCATCCATTCTGGCAAGGCGTCGCGAAATTGAATCCATTGCTGTACTTAATCAACGGACTCCGTTACGGAGTCGTGGGGATCAGTGATGTCGAAATCCAGACTTCGATTGTGCTCAGTCTGCTAGGCTTTTTTATTTTTTACGGCATTTCTTTCTGGAGCCTGCGTAAAGGCTCTTTCCAGCGTTGGTAAGGGGATGAATCATGTTTGAAAATTTATCAGATAAAATTATGGCGAGCCTTAAAAAGGTCAAAGGCCATAACAAAATTTCGGAATCCAATATCGAAGAAGCGATTAAAGAGATCCGCTTAAGTCTGCTTGAAGCCGACGTAAATTTTAAAGTCGTCAAAAGTTTTATCGACAAAGTAAAAGTCAAAGCCCTGGGCCAAGAGGTCTTGGGCAGCGTCCATCCGGGACAGCAATTCGTTAAAATCGTGCACGACGAATTAGTCAGCGTCCTCGGCGGCGGTGCGGTCGACGTGAACGTCCGCGAGAATCCGTCAGTGATCTTCCTGGTTGGATTGCAGGGGGCGGGTAAAACCACGACCTCTGCAAAGTTAAGCCTGTATATCCGAACGAAGCTGGGTAAAAAACCGGGACTAGTTCCAGCCGATATTTACCGACCAGCGGCGGTGGATCAATTGCAAACACTCGCAAAAGCGAACAACATTCCGTGCTATCCGACGGCCGCGGGACAAAAGCCTGAAGAAATTTTAGAAGCCGCCAAAGCGTGGGCACGCGATAACATGGTCGAAGTCGTGATTGTCGATACAGCGGGTCGCCTGCAAATCGACGATACGTTGATGACCGAGCTTCAGAATTTAAAAAACATCTGGAATCCTCAAGAAATTCTTTTGGTAGCGGACGCAATGCTGGGACAACAATCCGTCAACGTTGCGGAAGGCTTTCACCAGCGCTTGGGACTGACGGGTTTAGTCCTTACCAAAGTGGACGGCGATGCCCGTGGTGGTGCGGCTTTAAGCATTCGAGAGGTCACTGGGATCCCGATTAAGTTCTTGGGTGTGGGCGAAAAAGTGGCAGCCCTTGAAGTGTTCCATCCGGATCGATTAGCGTCACGGATCTTGGACATGGGTGACGTCTTGACCCTGGTCGAGCGTGCGAGCGAAGTGATCGATGAAAAGTCAGCGCGCGAAAGTGCGAAAAAAATGGCCAAGAATGAATTCGACCTTGAAGATTTCCTCGGTCACATTCAACAATTAAAGAAACTCGGCGGTATGGAGAACTTACTGAAATTTTTACCCGGAATGGGAGACCTATCGAAGCAGCTGAAGAACATGGCCCCGCCCGATGCCGAAATGAAAAAGACCGAGGCCATCATTCGGTCGATGACCCCGCAAGAACGGAAGAGTCATAAAATTTTAAATGCTTCGCGTCGACAAAGGATCGCGAGCGGCAGTGGGACCCAGGTTCAGGACGTGAACAAGCTGATCAAGCAGTTTGAAGAAGCGAAGAAAATGATGGGCGGAATGATGAAAATGGGCATGGGCAAAGGCGGAATGGGCGGGATGAAGTTCCCATTTTAGGCTTGAATTACCATTTTAAAGCAGGTAGACAAGGTGTCTTGTAATTGTAATAGTAATTAAAAATATTGAGGAATTCATGGCTGTTGTTATTCGTTTGGCTCGAACTGGTGCAAAACACAATCCTAAATACCGTATCACCGTGGCAGATTCTCGCCGCTATGCTACTGGCAAGCACCTCGAAGTTATCGGAACTTATGTTCCAACTCCACTCGGTAAAGACGTTAAAGTCGTTATCGATATGGACAAGTTCAATTCTTGGGTTCAAAAAGGCGCTCAGCCTTCTGACCGCGTAAAACACGTGGTGAAGTTGGCGCAAGCCGCGACTCCAAAGTAATTCAAATTTAAGATGCAGATCTCACTACGGGATCTGCCAGCAGTTCGTGCGCACACATGATGTGGAGGATCAAAATGGATAATCTGAAAGACCTCGTCGAATTTATGGCGAAAGCTTTGGTGGATAAGCCAGAGAACGTCGAAGTGGACGAGATCCCTGGACAACAAACGACTTTGTTGGCCTTGAAAGTGGACAAAGAAGACTTGGGTAAAGTCATCGGGAAGCAAGGCAAAACCGCCGCTGCAATGAGAACCATCATTCGCGCAGCCGGAACCAAGCTGAACAAACGATACCACTTGGACATCGTAGAATAAGTTTCTGGTCGGCACATTAGACTATCAATACAGACTACGGTCTGGCATAAAGCAGGGGCTCAAAGCCCCTTTTTTCTTTTAAAAACGTTTCGAATTTATTTACCTATGAAACCGAGCATGAACATGAATATGAAGCTAGTTGGAAAAGTCAAAGAAGCCCACGGACTGCGCGGGGAACTTTATATTCTTATTTTCGCGGGCGACATTTCTTGGCTCAAAAAAATGCAATCTTTCGAACTACGCCCCAAGGGATCAGAAGCCGAAGGCACCGTGTATCCGGTCGAAAAAGTGAAGCCATTCAAAGACGGTTTCATTCTTAAAACGCCGGCATTTTCGGATCGCACGGCGGCTGAAAAAATCAAAGGACAGGATTTTCTGGTCAGCGAAGAACTCTTCATTTCTAAACCGGGTGAAACTATTTTCTTGAAAGAGATTTTGGATTTCATGGTAAAGAACGTGGCGCAAGAAAACATCGGACCGATCAAAGGATTTTCCTCGAACGGATCCCAGGATTTATTGGTTGTTCAAACCGCGACCGGCACGGCAGAAATTCCGTTTGTCGAAGCCTTCATTAAAAAAATCGATTTCAAACACCGGACCGTGGTGATGGATTTGCCTGAAGGACTTTTGGATCTCGAGAACTTATAAAATGTCTTTTTCGTTTCAAGTGATCACGCTTTTTCCAGAGATGATTCAATCCGCGATGGCGGCGGGCGTTTTTGGCCAAGCTCAAAAAAAAGAGCTCTTGAAACTTTCTACGATCAATCCCCGCGAATTTACTTCCGACATTCATAAGACCGTCGACGATCGCCCTTTCGGCGGGGGCGACGGAATGATCATGATGGCGGAACCACTCGCGAAATCCATCGCCAAAGCCAAAATCGAAAATCTCGCGGCACCGGTTTTTTACCTTTCGCCCCAGGGCAAACCCTTCACGCAAGCGAAAGCGGCGGAGCTTGCGCAGCTGCCAGGAATGATCTTGGTTTGCGGGCGCTACGGCGGGATTGACCAGCGCGTGATCCATCAACTGGTGGACGAAGAAATTTCTGTCGGGGACTACGTGATTTCGGGCGGTGAGCTCGCGGCCGGCATCGTGATGGATGCGGTATCCCGCCTGATTCCGGGGGTTTTAGGCCACGCGGATTCTGCCGAAAACGATAGCTTCGCCAAAGGTCTGCTCGAGCATCCGAACTTTACGAAGCCACGGGACTACTCGGGGTTTGCGGTTCCGGAAGTTTTGCTGGGTGGAAATCATAAAAAAATTCAAGAGTGGAAGCAGATTTTGAGTTTGTTAGTCACCTTAGCAAAGCGTCCGGACCTTCTGCAGAAATCATCCATGTCGAAAGAACTTAGCCTCGCGAAAAAGTTCTGGCAGAGCCTTCTGCCAGAAGAAAAACAAAATTTAGGTTTGGTCGATCTACAGGAAGCAGATTTTCATGAGTGAAGTGTTTAAGCCGCGGCTCGCGGTTGGTTTGGTTCATTACCCGATCGAAGATAAAGTAAAAAACGTCGTTTCCACTAACGTGACTAACTTCGATATTCATGACATAGCGCGTGCTGCCAGAATGTATGGGGCCGAGAAATATTATATCATCCATCCGATGAAGGAGCAGGTCATGTTTGTCGAGCGCGTACTTGATCATTGGCGAACTGGCGAAGGATCTAGATTCAATCCTTCTCGCCAAGTGGCGCTGACCCGCGTACAGACGGCAGAGTCTTACGAGGCGGCGCTCAAAGACTGGGGCGCCCCTGAGGCCATGACTATTGCGACTCACGCGCGTCCGATTGCCGGCGTCGACACCGTCAGCTTCCGCGGGTTGCGAGAACAAATGTGGGACCAAAAGAAGCCCTGTTTCTTGCTTTTTGGAACTGGGTACGGAATGACCGAAGAGTTTATGAAGGGTTGCACGGCGATTCTGGAGCCCATCCGGGGAGCTCCACCGGATGATTTTCGTCACCTTTCCGTGCGATCGGCAGTCAGTATCTGTCTTGACCGGCTTATGGGAGCATGGTAACAATCGTCCTTTCCTTATTTCATTCACGAGTTTATCACGGGGATACACATGGCTAAAGCTAAAGTTGCTACTAAGACTGCTTCAAAAACCGCGGCAAAAAGACCTACTAAAAAAGTTGCTGTTAAAGTAACTGCCGCACAAAAAGTCGGCTTCAAAGAAACCAACTTGGTTCGCAGAGTAACTGCGAAAGCTCCGAACAAAGCGATCAACGCTTTCCGTTCTGGTGATACCGTCAACGTCTACGTTAAAGTTAAAGAGGGTGAAAAAGAACGCATCCAGCTTTACAAAGGCATCGTGACTAAAATTCAAGGCAACGGCGTTGCTCGTTCATTCACGGTTCGCAAAATCTCTGCGGGCGTCGGCGTTGAAAGAACTTTCCCGTTCATCAGCCCAGGTTTGGACCGCGTTGAATTGGTCAGCCACGGTAAAGTCCGTCGCTCTAAACTTTACTTCTTGCGTGGTCTTGAAGGTAAAGCTGCTAAAATCGATTCTGAATTAGCACAAACAGCATCTAAAGAAGATGTTGGCGCAGCAAGCACTTAGTATTAGTCTTTCTTCATGAAAGCACTCAAGCCAATCTCTTGGCGAAAATTCTTGTCGGCAGATCCCAATCACCAAGTGGTTGGGGTCGATGAAGTCGGCAGGGGATGTTTAGCCGGCCCGGTTTACGCGGCCGCAGTCTCTTTCAAATCTGGCAAATTCACAAACTTAGTCACGGATTCGAAGCTTCTATCCGCAGAACGGCGCGAAGAACTTGCCGCTGGCATATTGCTTCATCATCAAGTCGGAATCGGATTTGCAACGGTTGAAGAAATTGACGAGATCAATATTCTTCAGGCTTCATTGCTTGCGATGAGGCGGGCCGTAGAAAAACTAGAGATCGTGTGTGGGCATATCCTGATCGACGGAAATATGAAAATTCCGAATATGCCCTCGCAGTATGAACAAACCACCGTCGTTAAAGGCGATTTGCGCGTGGCTCTTATTTCTGCAGCCTCTATCGTCGCGAAAGTGACCAGAGATCAGCTGATGAAGGATATGGCGACTCAATACCCACACTATGGCTTCGACTCGCACAAAGGCTACAGCACCGCCGTTCACAAAAAAAGCATCTCGGTCCACGGGCCCTGCATCCATCACCGCCGCACCTTTGCCGGCGTCAAAGAATACCTTACACTGGTCCCATAGTCGCGGCGTTCAGGCAGAGCTTGCAGTTGCAAACTACTTCACCAAAAAACATTTTGTTATATTAAAATCCCGATTCCGTACCGTGTACGCCGAAATCGACTTGATCGTTGAAAGCCGTGATCACGAAATTTGGATTTTGGAAATTAAAACTCTGAGCAGCTTTGATTTTTTGGACGTCCGCGTTTCTTGGAAGCAAAAAGAACGTCTAAAGCGGGCGCATCTTTTTGTCCAATCACGTACGCCGAAACGGGTACGACTTGCGCTCGCCTTCGTTGATCGGGCGGGGGAAGTTTTGGTCATCGAGGATTTTTAAGTTTGCGGAAGTGCAGCCACGTTTTGGACCACGTCGTTCTAAAATCCGTACAGGTCCAAAGTCTCTGGTGGCAGCGGAGGTTTCGTTGTTCCGTCGAAGCTGAAGACGAAATCTAGCGTGGACTTCGTATCACCATCTGTGGGCAAGTACTGGGCGAAATTAATAATCCAACATTCGCCGGGCGGCTTGAACTGGATCACGTAAGCGGAAGATTTAATTTTCTTATCATCGCTTGGCGAGTTCGCGTTGAATACGAACTTGCCCATCATGTTGATGTAACTCGAAACGAAACCCGCGCCAAAAGTGTAATCCTCTATGCGCGTATTTTTATCGACTTCGGGATTACCGGGCTTAATCACGTACGTTTTTGCAAGAGCGATTTGAAAGAACTGCCCGTAATCATTGTTCAATCTCACACGCGATGACATGTTCGTTACTTTCTGGGTCGGAAAGTAATTCATCGTGGTGTAGGTTTGCACGTGATCCAAACGCACGTCCAATATGCCTGCGATGTCTGACCATGGATCCCTCGAACGATCGCGAAGATTCGCTTGATAGGTATCATAAGACTGTTGAATTTTAAAGTTTACGATCTGACGGTAAGAAGGTGTATCGCCGGACCAGCTTTTTTGAACGAGCTTGTTATTTAGAATAAAAGTCACCAGGCCGCGATCATAAATGCGGTCGTTGTAATCGAACTGCAATCCGTACGGACTAGAGACGTCGGCGTCAGTGACCGTGTCCGATTGATAATAGGTTCCGTCGACTTCTGGACCATTACCGAAAAACGGATGCGCCGAATGGTTCAACCAAGGGATTGTCGTCGCCACGATCTCTGGTTGGATTTCGTGTTTGTATTTGTCGGACTTAGGAGTTGCGTCCATCGTGAACACACGATTGACCGAAGTTTTTGCACTCATAAAAACGCGGGCGTAGCGGCGCACGTTGTTTGGATTGTCGGTCGTATTAAAACTATAGTGAGTTTCGCGGTAAGAAACTCCGGGCATCAAATCAATGTACTGGCCGAGTGCGACGGGACGATACAATGAGGTGTTGACGTCGAGCCTTTGGCCCGTGCGGATCAAATCTGTTCCTGGATCGAAGACTCCGTCTTGAACAATTTGGCAGCCCGCATTTTTTTCAGCGTTAGGACCTCTGGTTAGTGGATTGGATTCACAGTTGTTGGTGGGATATCGGCCGAGCGCATTGACCGTCATGTTGTCGAAATACTGACCGCTCCGCGCGAAGTTCACGTAATCGACATCGACCGCATAAAGAAACTGGCTGTTGCCGATCTTTTGATCGACCTGGCTGAACCTGAGCTCTGGCAATCGTTGAACGGAATTGTTGGCCGCCAGCGGATTTGATTGCAGCAAATTCACGTAATAAGAACTATCGACGCTGTAGTGTTGCGTGAAGGTATTTTTCGTGAGCGAAAAACGATTTTCCATCGCGGAATCCCCATGATTCAAAGTCTCTTCAGGGAAATCTTTGGGGTATTGCAAGTCGCTCGCGATGTTGATCTGCGCGCGCTGAATATAGTCGTTCGGAAGTTCGTAGTAGTGATCATACTTCGCAAACCAGCGGTTCAGGCTTTTGCCTTTTTCGGAAGCGTCCTGGTAATCGGTCACGCGTTGGTCGTTTTTAAAAACGCGATCCGCAATAAATGCGGTGTTCAAATTACCGGCAGAGTTTGGACCTAAAACGTACCTATATTCGCCAAGTGCTTTGAGTCCGCGTTTTTCGTAATTGGTCATCGCGATGGTCGCATCGGTGTTTGGCGAGATCGCCCAAAAAATACTTTCAGAAAACGCAAGACCGCCGTTGCTAGAGTTTTCGAAACGGGGAGTCAGTAAGCCAGACTGTCGATCGCTCTTCAATGGAACCATTAAATAAGGCAGCCAGAAAACCGGAACCGAATAAATTTTTAAAAAAGAATTTTTGATATAAGCATATCCGCCAAGCTCCGCACGAATATTACTTCCGGAAAATCCCCAAGTCGCGGGACAATTTGTGCAAGTTGTGTAATCCGCATCCGCAACATAGTATTCGTCTTCGCTGGCCTTCTGCAAAATCGCGCCGGAAAAAACGACCGGGCCCGATTGCACGTAGCCGTTGTAAATGATTCCCGTGTTATTTTCGTAGTCGATGGTGGCCGAAGTTCCACCGACCGTGGTTTTTTCCGAAACGATTTCGACGTTGCCGGTGAGCTCTGCCTGCCGGGTGCGCAAATTAATGCGGGCCTTGTCGCACTTTAAATGTTGGGTTTGGTACACAATCTGAACGTGTCCTTCGAGCTCCATGATTTCATTTTCGCTATCACGAAACATCGAGTCTGCGTTCATTGAAATGCCCTGAATCTTTGCTGCTGCTTGGGCGAACGCGCGCCGCTCGGTTCCGAAAGTCAGGCCGGTCCATAAAACGAGGAAGAAACATAATAATTCTAGCGGTCGACTCAATTTCATCAGATTCCGAAATTCTAGGGGGCAAAAAGACGAATGTCGAGTTCATTCGAAATTGGACTATCGCCCCCTCGTCAAACGGCACGCGTCGACCGAAAGGATATTATCAATTGGAAGGAATTTTCATGGAAGCAAAGTTCTATCAGTCTGGTGAAATCACCATCGTGGCCCTTAAAGGTCGTTTCGAGATCGAAAAAACTCAGGCCTTCAAGACGGCTTGCACCCAAAGCCTTCACGGCAAAAAAGTCGTTTTCTGCATGAAAGACCTGCATTTTGTAGGATCGACGGGGATTCAAACTTATTTTCAGATCATTCGCGAGTTCAGTACGGCGAACCCCTACAAGGCGAAGGTTGCGGATTTAAAACCCGATTTTCAGAGGTTGTGGTTTCATTCGAATTTGCTGGAAGTAGACCTTCACGAAAATTTAGCGGGCGCCCTGACCAGTTTCCAGATGCCCGACCATTCTATTCAAGAAAACTAAGTCTGATTCGACGAGCGCAGCTCGTTGACCTTTTGGCTCAAGTCTACGTTCAGTCTTTCTAAAGACTGCATCGCGGCCTTGAGCTTTTCTGTTTCTTCCACTTTGGCATTCCACATATAACGTAGACTATCAAGTTGCTCCGCCAGATTTTGTCGGTCTTTACCGAGGGTCTTGATTTCGGCTTCGTGATCCACGGCGAGTGTTTGCAGATCTGCATGCTCAATTTCAAGGCGTTTGTTAGCGCGGTGTAGCTCCGAAGATCTTTCTTGCAAACGCGTTACTTCAGAATCCAAACGCGCTTTCATTTCTTCTTTAGTGCGTACCAATTCGACAACTTGATTTTCAAGTTCGTCTTGTTTCTCCAGTGACTTATTCAGTCGCAATGATTTTACTTCGAGCTCTTGAACAAACTGCTGAAGCATTTTGATCTCTTCGGCCTGGCTCTGCACTTGGGTTTCGTAATGTTGAACGAGTTCTTGATTTTGGCGTTCCCGCATTTCGATCTGGGTTCGTGAATTTTTACTGACCTCTAAAATTTGGTGACGCAAATCACTGAGCTGCGCATCGAGTTTCGAATTTTCCTGAGCTTGACGTGCGGTTTTGTCTTCGAGAGAACGAGAATAATCTTTCAGTTGATGAATGTAGGGTTTTACCTGTGCCTTGATGCGGTCGTGATATTTGCGGTAACGATCGACTTCCGCCGTCAGCTTTGCCGTGCGCATTTGCAGCGCCGTCGCTTTTTCGAGCTGGACGTCTTTTTCTTTTTCGACGTGATCAAGTTTATTTTTCCAAATGTTGTCTTTCTCTTTGAAAATCAAAATCTGATCGCTGACCGCGGATTGTGACAGGCGCGCGCGTTGGGCCTGATCGTTTAGCTTTTGATTTTCATTTTCCAGCAGCGACAGTCTTCGGAGTGATACCGTCAAGCGGGTCATCAAATCTTCATTTTGTGAAATAAGATTTTCGATGCTTGAAGACTTTAAAATGTCTCTAGGTAAACTATTGTAGTTAAAGCCCTTCGGCATTTCGTCCGGAAGCGGAATATTTTCAACGCTGTAAGCGCGCTGTCTGATGGCTGCAACATTTTCGGCAGTTCCCTGATTTTCTTCTGAAAAATCAAAGTTCGTCAGTTTGAGGCTTTGAAAAGACTCGATATCCATAGACACTCCTCCATGAAAGTCCAAGATGTGGTCCTAAGTAGAGTTTCGCAAATTCTGGAAGAAACTGTCAAAACTTTAGACTGGGTCCGGGTCCGGTCTAGACCAAACCTCGACTAAAGACAGGGTGTACTGGGTTATTTTATTCATCGTCACGTACGGCTTTAGGTCGGGGCGAGTCCTGCCGAAAAGTAGGTATGGCAATAGTCCTTCACGAAGATAAAACCAGAGAAGAAACAAAGCTGTTCACCGACACGGGCATCGACACGACCGACTTAGGTCGTCCGAATACGCTTCGGTACCGCGTGCTGACGATGGTTCTGGACGAGCGATATGATTCAGCAATCGGAGAACTGAAGGACTTTTTAGATGAGCCTTCGGAGTATCCGGATTTTAAAGATCGCGTTGGCAGATTCGTATCTCATTGCATTGACCTTATTTACGCGATCAAGGCGAAGCGAAGTTTTCCGGGGATATCTTCTTTGACCCGCGCGAAGCAACAGGAACTCCGCGAAAAGTTCAAAGAACACTTAATGGAATTACAGTTCTCTATTAAAAAGATTGAGAAAAACCAAACGGATCTGCGCGTTCACGACGTGCGCTCCACCATCTATGTGGTCAAGGCGACTTGGTACGCCGTCGTATCGATTTCGATCCTTGGTTTTTTTCTAGAAATTAGTAACGGTCTTGCGAAGACGAGCGCCATCGTTGTCGACGACTCCGTATCGAAGGTCGCCGACTGGCTGTTGCGCTTCATAAATATCTAAAGTGTTACTTTGCGTATTCGCGGTAAGTATTCTCTAAGACGGACGGTAGTTGTCCGCCGCCTAATACGCGCTTATTAAAGAAAATGGTCGGCGTTCCGCCAATCTGGGCCTTTTCGCCCTCCATCGCCATCTTGGTCACGCGCTCGTGAACCTCTTCCGATTTCATGCACGTTTTAATAGCTTCGCAATCGGCTCCAGACGCTTTACAGAAATCATCGACGATCTTTGCCGGGTCTGCGGCGAACATGCTGTCTTGATGATCGAAGAAATAAGTCAGCGCCTCCCAGCCTTTTTGGGCCACTTTGTCAGAGCAGAAAGTTGCGTAAGCATATTCGCAACTTTTGCCGTCCCGCTTGGTCGGGATTGCGGGATTGCACGCGCCGTCTAATGGAAAACTTTTGAAAACAAATTGAACGTCGGGATGAGCTTTCGCAAAGTTGTGCAAGTTCGGAGCGGCGACTCGGCAATGCGGGCATAGGAAGTCGGCAAATTCGACGATCACGACTTTTGGCTCGCCAGTACCGTTTTGAAATTTAAGGCCGTTCGCGAGGTCAAAGTTTTGTTCGGGTGCGCGTTTCCAGTTGTTCAGACTGTCTTGGGTTACGCGTTTGATTTCTTGGTACCCGTAGCTATCAAGGGTCATATTGTTCACCAGGAACGCCAGCAAAGGAACGCTGATCAAGCTTGCGAGAATCCATTTCTCGGAAGTGAAGACGTCCTGTACGTCGTTGACGAAAAGATTCGTCTGCGGTCGGTAACCGGCAAATAGCGCGATCCAGATGATCACCGAAAGCACGTAGCTCGCGATGCAAAAAGGGCAAGCGCTCTTCAGTATCAGCAAGGAGATTAGTCCCATCACGATCGAGACCAGTACCATGAAAGTCGACACGTAGAACGCAAAACGTTCGGTGCGATCTGTGTCCGAAGTCATATTAAATCGACCGAGCAGGATGAAAATCAAAAGTAGTCCGCCCATAAATGCACCGAGGAGGGCCATCGGGATTCCGAAAAGTTCCGCGTAACTGCTCGACGCCGCCGTATCGCAATTTAACTTTTCGCTGACGTTGCAAATGCTTTGTGCGGAACCTAGACCGAGCTTCAGGTCAACGTGGTGTTTGTTCAAATAAAGTTGCACGCCGATGAAGACGATCGTTGCGATCAGCGCAATCCAATAGAATGACTTTTTCGAAGACGATTTTTCCATGTTTTGAATTAGAACCCACAATCCAGCTTGAAATCAATGGCTTTTATGCAAAAATGAGAGTGCCGATTGGAGTGCAGCATTGACAGATTTGCAGAAGTGGATCCGCATCCGTAAAGAACTCTATCGTCAAATGGAAGCGCAAGCGAAGATCCGTCTAGGCGGTGAAGACGCTGAACTGACCCATTACCGAAAAGAGTATGAAAAAGAATTCGGTAAGAAGTGGCAACCTTCGAGTCGCGAAGAACTTTTCCGTCGTCTTCAAGTTTCGCGCTTGGTGTTGATGGGGGATTTTCATGCTCTCCAACAATCCCAGAAGACGCATCTTCGAGTCTTAAAAAACTTCGATACCGAAAAAAATCTAATACTTTGCCTTGAGTGTTTTGAGGCTGAAGATCAGTTGAAAATAGATAAATTCATGGCTGGAAAAACCAGCGAACGAGAGTTCTTAAAGTCTATTGAGTGGTCTAAAAAATGGGGTTTCCCGTGGGATCATTTTCGGCCGCTGGTACGCTGGGCACAGGAAAATAAAGTTCCCGTTTATGGTCTGAACCGCAGCGCCCGGAAACGAACGGCTGCAAGCTTAAGGTCCCGCGATCTGTTTGCTGCACAGAAGCTTCAATCGATTTTAAAACTTCATCCCGATGCTATCTTATTCGCGATCTATGGCGATTTGCATTTGGCTCAGGGGCATATCCCCGACGCGATCGTAAAGTTAATGGGACCCGCGTTCAAAAAGAAAATATTCCGTCTTTTTCAAAACTCCGAGAAGATTTACTTTCAACTTCTTGAAAAAGAGCTTGAGAGCACCGTCGACGTGGTGGAGCTCGGCAAAGATTCGTTCTGTTTGCTAAACGTT
>JACMRP010000029.1 GCA_014376325.1 Pseudobdellovibrionaceae bacterium | reverse complement strand
TTGTCCCGGAATTGCGTTTGCGTACTTTACTAATTTTTTGCGCCACAAGTGGTGAACGCCCATCGACAAGACATTATTGCCTTTGTCGTAATTCGCGGCAACTTTACTGAACATATTGCGGATGACTTCAGGGTTCGGCGAGTGTTTGGTTTCCATAAAGGATTTCCTTATTAAGCTTTTTGCAGCGGGCGATCGATGGCCGCAAGAATACGTTCCATCCTGATCATCATTTTTTTGAAGTCATCAAATGTAAGTGCCTGAGGCCCATCGGATAATGCTTCCGCAGGACGCGGATGAGTTTCAACGATGATGCCGTCCGCACCGCAAGCCGCTGCGGCCAATGCCAAGTCCGGAACTAAGGCACGGATACCTACGGCGTGGGATGGATCCACAATCACCGGGAACGGAGAATTTTTCTTAGCAAAAACGACCGCGTTTAAGTCGAGAGTGTTGCGAGTCGCGGTTTCGAAAGTGCGGATGCCGCGTTCACACAAAACCACGTTGGGGTTGCCGCCGTTGGTAACGTATTCGGCCGCCTTGATCCATTCGTCAATCAGGGCACCAAAACCGCGTTTTAATAAAACGGGCTTCTTTTGTTTGCCGAGTTCTTTAAGTAAAGAATAGTTGTGCATATTGCGGGAACCGACCTGAAACATGTCGACGACGTCATAGACTTCTTCGATTTGTCGAATGTCCGTAATCTCAGAAACCAGTCCCATGCGCGTTTCGCGGCAAACAGACTTTACGAAATCAAACGAAGATTCGCCAAGGCCCTGGAAGGTTTTCGAAGAGGTTCGCATCTTCCAGATGCCGCCGCGAAGAAGGCAGGCGCCGTTTTCTTTGACCATTTTTGCAGTTTCTAAAAACTGACTTTCACTTTCGATAGAACAAGGTCCCGCAATGACCGTAAATTTTGGACCGCCGATTTCCAGAACACCATAGGCAGTCTGAATTTTGACAATTTGGGTTGAGGGAGTTGTTTGCATACTTTCGATTTCCATAATACGAACTTCTCTGGCTTACTAGCTCTGCATGGGACATTTGTGGAAACGAATAATACTATCATGACGCCCTCGGAATTTACAAACTTTTTAGACGCCGGAGCCATTCTGCGCGTCTCTGAGGATGACTGGTTCCTGTTGAAGGGTCCCTTCCGCAACGTCGAAAAAACAACGCCTGGACAAGTTACTCTATTCACTCCCGACTTTTTTATCGGCCCTAATCCAAGCTATTGGCTTCCCGCTGGATTTAGCAGATTGAAAACGGCAGACCTGCGAATTCTTTGTGAGCTCTTTAACAACCACGACCCCCAAAAACCGCTGGAGTGGCTGTATGCAGAGCCGCAGAACTTCCATCAATCCTACGCGAAAGTCATGGATCGCATTGAAAAAGCTACCCTGGTGAAGGCCGTGCCCATCGAATTTGAAAGGTCTGATGACACCATCGATGGCCAACGAATCGTAGGTATGCTGCAGAGTTTGTTGAGCGCTCCTGGAACTTTGTTTGTTTACGGCTTTTGGCAAAATGGACGGGGTTCTCTAGGCGCGTCGCCCGAAATACTGCTTCGCCAAGATGGAAACATTTTAAGCACGATGGCGCTTGCGGGCACTAGCCCAAAGCAAGATGCGCAGCGAGTGTCTTTGTTATCCGACGCTAAAGAGCTCTATGAGCACGAATTAGTCGCGAAGGATATTGAATCAGTATTGTCCGCGTACGGAACGGTCACGATAGTAGGCCCCAAAATTTTAGAGCTGCCGACGCTTTTGCACTTAAAGTCGGACATCCAGTGCAGACTTCGCGATCCGCTTCACTTTAATTTTTTTGATGCCTGCGTAAAGCTTCACCCAACTCCGGCGCTCGGAGTTTCTCCTCGCAGTGCTGGCTACGATTGGTTGAAAGAACTTCCGGAGCAACAGACCCGGGATGGGTTCGGCGCTCCTTGGGGGCTGCGGTGGGGGCCTAACGATGCATTGTGCTTAGTGGCCATCCGCAACTTGCAGTGGAACGAAAGCGGGTCCAGAATTGGATCAGGATGCGGGATCGTGCAGCAAAGTCAATTTGAGCAAGAGCGGCGCGAACTTTCGCAGAAGCGACAGTCGGTGAAAAAAATATTGGGGTTACAATCATGACAAATATCGACTTAGCGGCCAAAGTTTTACAGGGCTTAGTATCTTCGGGCATCCGTGAGTTTTGCCTTTGCGCGGGGGCACGCAATAGTCCTTTCGTGCAGATTCTAGATGAAAACAAACACATCAAAGTCTTTTCTTTTTTCGAAGAAAGGTCTGCTTCCTTTTTTGCATTAGGCCGAATGGCGAAGACCCAACGTCCAATGGCGGTCATTACAACTTCTGGTACCGCGGTCGCAGAACTTTTGCCTGCGGCGGTCGAAGCAACGTATTCTTCTTTGCCGTTAGTGATGATCACGGCGGATCGACCGAAAGCCTATCGCGGATCAGGCGCTCCCCAAAGTATTGAGCAGGTCGGGATTTTTTCTTACTACATCGAAGCGTCACTCGATATTGACAAAGAAAATAGCCACTTTTCGGTTAAGGGCCTGACTTGGAAAAAACCTTTTCACATTAACGTTTGTTTTAATGAGCCGCTGATTGACGCCGAAGTTCCCCAATTAAAAGTTCCGGAAAACAGCGAATGGGTTAAGTTTCCAGAACAGTGCGAACCAATGGCCGGGCACGATACAACAAAGTTTTTAAAGAATCACAATCCGATCGTTATTCTGGGTACGCTGCCACCGAAGGCACAGGTTCCGATCATGGGGTTTCTTAAGAAAATTCAGTGCCCTATCTACGCGGAAGGAATTTCGGGCTTGCGGGGACATCCAGAACTCCAACACATGGAAATCCGATCAGGCGAAAACTATTTGCATCATCTTTTGAACTCTGGACTTTGCGATTCGATTTTTAGAATCGGTGGTGTGCCGACCGTTCGTTTGTGGCGTGACCTCGAAGACAAGCGCGCGACGCTTCCGGTGCTTTCGATCGGGTACAATCATTATTCGGGACTTAGCCGCGACGTAAATCACTTTACGCATCTTTCTTCGTTGGCCCTGTTAGAAAGTCCTGAGCATTTTAAAGATCTGGGCCCGGTGTTAAAAGAAGATCTGCAACTGAACGCACGCAAGGAAGAGCTTTTCGCAAAATTTCCGCAGTCTGAACCCACTTTGGTTTGGCACTTATCTAAAAAACTCAAAGGTCAGTCCGTTTATCTTGGTAACAGCTTGCCGATTCGTCATTGGGACATGGTTGCGGATTTTGATTCTTTCCCAGCTAGAGTTGTCGGTAATCGGGGCGCG
>JACMRP010000028.1 GCA_014376325.1 Pseudobdellovibrionaceae bacterium | reverse complement strand
CCGGCGGCCGTTGAAATTTCGATGACCGTGAACCGTAAGGATCCAAAAACCGGAAAGAATCGCAAGTACTCGATGCAGATCGTGGCGCAGATTCGATTCACCAACAATGAGGAGGCCAAAGATGCGAATGCGAACCCCGGTGGGGTTAAAACTCCTTAAGAACGAACGCGGTATGGCCTTGATCATGGCGATCACTTGCGTGGTGCTGATCAGTTGGATCGCGATGGAAGTTTCTTACGACTCGCTCGTGGAATACAACGTGAATTCAAATTCTCTGAACAGACTGAAGGCTTACTACGCGGCAAAGTCCGGAGTCGAGCTCAGCTTGCTCCGTATCAAAACCTTTCAGCAAGCTCAGGCAAGTTTTGGAAAACAAATGGGCGCGGCTTCGGGAATGCTCGATCAAATTTGGAAGTTTCCGTTCGGCTGGCCGATCCCCGTTCCGCCCGAACTCAACGCCGTCGACAAGGATCAGATTAAGACCGTGTTGAAAGAGTCCATCATGGATGCCTCTTACACGGTGACGATCGAAGACGAAGGTTCAAAAATTGATTTGAATGATTTGGTGTCCCCGTCGAAGGCGCTCGCCGAAGCGGCCCGCAGGCGAATGATGCAAATATTCGAGGCCAAGCTTAAGGACGACGAGGCTTTTCAAAAAAAATATTCTGGCTATAAATTTGACGAGCTCATCAACGCGGTCGCCGATTGGCAGACCGAAAAGCGCGGCAGCGTTAGCGGCGATGGAGATAAACGCGGAATCTACCGTGACTACCCAGAAAAGTTTCCACCCAATCGTGGTTTCCGTACGATTCAGGAAGTCCGCCTCGTACCCGGCATGAGCGAAGATTTTTTTGAACTATTAGAGCCCGCAATCACGATTTACGGGATGAAGGCAATCAACCCAAACCAGACCACCAAAGAAGTTTTGCGTAGTTTGGACGCCGGAATCACCGACGAAGTCGCGAACGAGATTATCAAGCGACGTGACGACACCAATCTCGGCGGCCCATTTAAAAACAAAGAAGATTTCTGGGGCTTCATCGTTCAAAAAGGGGCCCGCCTTGCAGAAAAAACCGAAGAAACTCCGTTGATCTTCGATAAAGTGTTTAATTTCCGGATCCGCAGTATTGGCGAATACGCCGGCGTTTCCCGAGAAATCACGGTCGTCGTCATGGATTTACAAAGTGTCGCGAGCACTTTGAAAGGTTACGTCGACAAAGAAAAACAAGCTCAGCAAAACGCGAACGGCGGGGCGAAACCAAACGCCACCCCACAAAACGCCGGAAACCCAGCCCAAAGTCAGAGTGCAACCCTTCCCAAAGGGGCTCCGCGGATTGTATACTGGGGAGAACGATAATCTAGCGACAAAGGGCGGGCGATGAGATCCATCGGTATAGACATTGGCAGCAGCGGCATAAAAGTTGTCGAGATGCTGACTACGAGCAAAGGATTTCAAGTCACTCAGTGCTACGAACGCACGCTAGGACTGAATCCTGCCCATGATCAAGAAATTGAAATCATCGAATTTCTAAGAGAAATTTCCGCAAAGTATGATCACGCGCAAACCCGCTTCTGTGTCTCGTTACGGCAGGATCAAGTCAGCGTTCGTCATAAAGTTTTCCCCTTCAGCGATCGACTGAAAATTTTTAAAAGTTTGGCTTTCGAGCTCGAAGAAGAGATTCCGTTTTCCAGCGACAATTCTATTTTCGACGCGAAGATTGTTCGCACGATCGGCAATAGCGCCGAAGTCCTCGCGTGCGCGGCACCTAAACAGCATATTCGTACTTTGATTCAGCGTTGTTCGGACGCAGGCATCGAGGCCGCGCTTATTTCGATGGAAGGCACCGCCTTTGCGAACATTTTTGAACGTTGGAATGAACCTCCGCCAAGTCTTGCCGCAAATCCAGCGATGTTAGATCCTGAAAATAAGCTTGAGCGAAATATTCATTTAGTTCTTGATATGGGGCATACGCGCACCCTGGTTTGCGCTTTTGAAGATAAGTCGCTGATCGGCGTAAGAACTATTTTGTGGGGCGCAAAAAATATCGCGGACGGAGTCGCCCGTAAGTACGAAATTCCTTACCTCGAAGCGATGAAAGAGATTCAAGCGAAGTCTTTTATACTGACCAGCAAAGCCGGCGCGACTTTCGATCAAATTACATTCTCGGAGACGATCGCGAAGTCGGTTC
Organism: Pseudobdellovibrionaceae bacterium; assembly: GCA_014376325.1. The sequence continues at coordinate 295 of JACMRP010000028.1, read as the reverse complement.
GGGAACTTGTCCGCGACATGCAACTTTCGATTTTGGAATTCAAAAGTGAATTCAACGCGGTCGTCACCCAGATCGGACTCACTGGCGGCAGTTCCAACATTAAGAATCTGGGCCCATTTTTAACCCAGCAATTAGAAGTACCCGTTAATAAAACTCATCCCCTGGATTTATTTCCGAACGTGCTGTTCGAAAAAAACACTAAGACCGACACCGCGTTCGGCTTAGCTTTGGGACTTGCGGTCGAAGGTCTAAAGAAGCCCCGCAATCCGCCAATAAATTTTCTCCGTGGTGAATT
>JACMRP010000027.1 GCA_014376325.1 Pseudobdellovibrionaceae bacterium | reverse complement strand
TGAGGCCGGCTATGGATATTCGACGTCGCACAATTGCCGACGATTGTATTTTACAGTCATCAACGTGCAACTTTTATGTCGAGATTCTGAAGGTACCGTTTCGGTAGGTATTGATCGCGCAGATCAGACGCCCATCGCGCGCAGGGCAATGTCCTGGACATTAAAGGGCAGTAACGGAATTTCGCAAACTGATTCTGAAGGTTTCGCGCAGGTTCAAACCGTGACTTCAATTTCGCAAAGGACCCAAAGATTGAAGCTCAGCGTGGGCAATGATTTTTTATACATGCGCGCGAATGAGATCACCAAAGTGGTGACCCCTAAATCTTGGTGCGAATAAATTAGAAACTAGCTCCGAGATAAAAGCGCACGAACTGTAGCGAGCTGTCCTTGAGGTAGCGCTTCTGGTCAGAATCTGATTCGCTTCGCGAATAACTTGAATTTGCAGTGACAACATCTTTCGTTGTGTTCGAAGCGATGGGCAAAAATATACCGACCCAATCACAACCCAGAGTAAAGTTTTCGAACTGCCACTGGTTTCCGATGCTGAAAGTGGCTCCGAGAGTGTTTCCTTTGAAGCCGTAGTAATCGTTGCTGTACAGATTGTAGCTGTAATCGATGGCCTGATAATCGAGGCCCGTTTTAAAATAAAAAGAGTTAGCTACGAATTTTTTAAACTGGATTCCGAGACTATCAACTCGGAGCACGCGGTAACTAGAAAAGAAGAAGAGGCCTTCATTTCTGCCTTGTCCGATTTCCAATTGTACTAGGGACGTTGGGGATAAGAAATATCCAAGATGAACTTGCTGTGCGCCGATAGCCGCGGTGGATAAACCCGTTAACTGACCTAAAACCGTAAACTGCTTATCGTGTCGGTTGGCTTCACTGTCGCCGCGGGCATCTGATTTTTTTTCTGGCCAAGATTCCTCTGCAGACGCACCCAGACCAAAGCCCACGAAAACTAAGCACAGTAACAACGACCAGCGTTTCATAAAATCCTCTCAACACGGTTTGTTACGACACATCTACCCGAGAATATGTTTTTTGGGCAATATGTTTTTGGTGATTTAGAAGCTGAAAAGGACCATGATTTCTTCAACACCAGGAGACACACATGTCAGAAGATTTAAAAGCCGAACTCGAAAGACTCAAAGCCGAAAACGAAGCATTAAAAAGCAGCAAAAATGCACGCGGAACTTTATCTATGAAAGTCAGCGAAAAGGGAGCTTTGTCCGTTTACGGGATGGGCCGATTTCCGGTCACGCTCTACAAAGAACAGTGGCTCAAGCTTTTGGGCATTGCTGAAGAAATTAAGAAATTCATTTCTGAAAACGATGATCGCTTAAAAACTAAAGAGTAGCATGAACGAAGATAAAGAGATTTTGCCCCCAGTTGAAGTTCCGAGAGAGGTGATCAGCGATGATGCGTTTCAATCGATTATTGAAAGCTTCATTCTTCGTGAAGGCACGGATTACGGCGCAGACGAAGTTTCTTTGTCAGCAAAGATACATCAGATAGAAAAGCAATTGATCAAAGGCGACGTTAAAATCGTCTTTGATCCGAACTCCGAATCAGTCAGCATCATTACCCAGCGCGAGTGGACTAAGCTCAGCAACCAATCCTAATACGAAACGATTCCCTCTCAGACTGAACCAACCGCAAGCATTGTGGAAGGAAGTTCTTCGCTGTCTTGAGACTTTCTGGTATCCACGAGATAATAGATTAAGACGAAGCGCAATTTGTCTCAACGAGAGATACGCTTCGAAGGTGGGTATTCAAATGGCACGTCAAAGCGATAAGAACGTATTTCTGATCGTCAGCGGAAATGGCCCGCGGATCACCCAGATAACCGAAGTTCTAAATAAGAACTACGATAGCTGTTCTATATTTCGCGCGGCCGATTGGTTTGAGACCAAATACAAAGTCGATAACATATTTCCGAAAATCATCCTTGTCGACGAATACCTGCCAAAAAGTCCGGGGTTAGATGTCGTCGCTAAAATTTTAAAAGAAAAAAATAATACTCATATCAAAGTGGTCGTGATGTCGGTCGTCGCAGACCACGATTTGTATCCCGAAGGCGGCAGAGTCAGTTTTTTAACGGATCCCCAAAGTGAATCAGCCATTATCGAGTGCATTTCGAAGTTAATTACCCGTAAAGAAAGCTCAATAAAACCGGAGTACATCTTAAGGCGCCTGCAAGCGGGTGAGGTTTTATTTAAAGAGGGTGACGATTCGCACGCTGTCTACATTGTCAAAAACGGCAGCCTGAAAGCGTATTCCGATACCGTGAGCGGAGGTCGAATCACGTTAGGCGACATCGCCGCCGGTGAATTTGTGGGAGAAATGGGGCACTTTAATCACGAAGCAAGGTCCGCAACTGTTGAAGCCGTGACCGAGGTCGACTTAGTCGAAATACCCATGGAGTCCTTAGAAAAAGTTATTTTTTCGAAACCGTCTTGGGCAAAGGCGCTGGTTAAAACTATTTCGCAGCGGCTTAAGCGCGCTAACAAAGTTTTAACCGCGGGTTAATTACCGAATCGAAAGTACATCGTACTCTAACATTTGCGTGCCGTTTTCGACGATGGCGGTTCCGCCGACTTTCATCCCTAGTAAGGCCTGACCCAACGGACTATTTGGTGTTACCACTTGAACCCGGGTGCCATCCATAATCACGCTGGTGCCACCACCCTTTGGCATCAAGAAATAAAATCCCACCTTACCCTTAAATTCGATTCCAATAAGCGCGGTCGCGGAAATTTTGTCGTCGTCGGTAAAGTGCTTGAGTTCAGCGTGTTTAAAAATAACCAGCAGTTCTTCAGTTTCAATAATTCGCTTAGACTGGGCGCCGGCTAAGTAGGAGGCTTCGAGCCCCCGGGTGTCGTACTCGTTTTCGGGTTTGCTTTCTTCGTGGGTCGCGGCCTCATGGGTGGATCTTGCGGCTTCCTTAAGGACTTCTAGATCATTTTCGAGCGTCGTTCGAATTTTTTCTACTAACTTCACTTTATCCAAAAGGCCTCCAATACGGATCAAGGTAGCATAAAATTCGGGGAGCGTATGAGATAAAATCGTCCCTATCTTTAAATACGGTTTGGGGCAGGATTTGTTGTTGCAATGGCATGGCGCTTTCAACGAAAGTAGTGGGTCATGATTCAGGAAACGGCAGATCTTCCTCAGCTTTTAAAACAGAATTTTTTGCTACCTTCTTTTAGGAAAGGGCAGCTCGAAATTATTTCGGCTATCTTAGCTAAAAAAGATGTTTTAGCCGTGCTCCCTACGGGTGGCGGAAAATCCCTGTGCTACCAATTCCCCGCAGTTCATTTGCGCCAGTTAGTCGTCGTCATTTCACCGCTGATTGCGCTAATGAAAGACCAGGTCGCATCTCTTCAGCGCATCGGAATTCCGTCTGGCTGTCTTCACTCTGGCCAGTCTGATTTAGACAAACGCACGATCTTTGCCGAAATCAGCAAAGGCGGTCTATATATTTTGTATCTTTCGCCAGAGCGAGTTCAAAAAGAAGGCTTTCAGAAATGGATTCAGCAGCGGCCCGTCGCATTGTTTGCAGTCGATGAAGCCCACTGCGTATCTCAGTGGGGTCATGACTTCCGTGAAGAGTATTCTCAGCTACGGGTGTTGAAGCAGTTGCGTCCTGACGTCCCAGTCTTGGCGCTGACGGCATCTGCAACCCCAACGGTGCTAGACGATATCGCAAAGAATTTAAACCTCGTGAAACCAGAACGTATGGTCCACGGTTTTTACCGACCCAATTTATACTATCAAGTTGAACAGTGTGCCGATGATGAAATGAAGAGTCTGAATCTTCTTCAGGCGATTCGGCAAAACCCTTCGGGCAGAATCTTGGTTTATTGCGGTACCCGCCGGGTCACCGAAGAAGTCGCAAGCTTCTTACAAGAAAGTTTTGAAGGCGTTGGTTTTTACCATGCCGGCATCTCTAGCGACGCACGAACAAAAACGCAGAAGGCCTACACCGCGGGGCAGTTGCGAATACTGGTTGCTACGAACGCATTTGGAATGGGGATCGATCAGCCGGATGTGCGGTTAGTAGTTCACTTTCAAATGCCCTCTACGATCGATGCACTTTACCAAGAAATGGGAAGAGCGGGTCGCGATGGATTGCCATCGACGTGTTTGATGCTGTATTCGAAGAAAGACAAAGGTCTTCAGGCTTATTTTATTGAAAGTTCAGATGCGCCGAAAGCAATCAAGAGCCTCCGATGGCGCAATCTAGAAGCTTTGGTTAATTACTCAGAAGGCAGTGAATGCCGTCACGCGGAAGTTCTGACTTATTACAAAGATTCTCAACGAATACAGAGTTGCGGTCACTGCGATAACTGCGACGTGGGTTCTGTTCGCAAGATTCAGAAGTCGGTCAAGCCGCCGACCGTATCTAAAACTCGAAAATCTAGCAGTAAGAAAAACAAATCTGAAGTCGAAATGGATTCAACACAAGAGCTGCGCTTCGAGGCCCTCCGCAAGTGGCGTAAGGCCAAGGCGGCGGAATTGGACGTGCCGGCCTTCGTTGTATTTAGCGACCAAACGCTGCGACAACTCGCGATCCGCAATCCGCAGAAGATTGAGGAACTTGAAGATATTCACGGCATCGGCGAAGCGAAGCTTGAAAAGTTTGGCTGGGATTTGCTGGCCGAATTAGAAGCTAGCGGGTAATTGCCGGTTCGTCCTGACTTCGAGCAAATTTGATTAGATCTTTTTGCCCAGTCGACATTTCTTGATAAATAATCGAATAGTTTTTCATGACCCGTACTGCGTAGTCTCTTTTTTGCGGCTCTCCTTGAAGATTGACGCTGCCGATACTGCGATTTATTTTGCGCAAATTCTTCGGGCCCATATTGTAGGCCGGTAAATAATGGTAAGCACGGCTTTCAAAGTCAGAACGCAAAAAGGCAAAATAGGCGATACCGATTTTGATATTCGTAGCTGGATCATAGAGTGAGTTATCGCCGCGCCAAGGAATTTTGTACTTCTTAGAAATCCATTCGGCAGTTCGTGGAAGGATCTGCATCAGGCCGATCTCTCCGGATGTACCCTTCGCCCTTGAGTTGAATTGGCTTTCGGTTTGTATAACCGCGAGCACGAAGATGGGGTCGAGTGCTTGTTTTTCGCATTCGCCGATAAGCATTTGAGTGATCTCCGGAATTTTAGGTTTCCATTCTGCTGACATCGAGGTTTCGATCTTCTTGAATACTAAGTAGTTGAGGTACTGTTCGCCTTCGAGCTTCTGTGCCGTACTGCCATCGTAGAAACCGCCCAATAATTCCCGAGCCTGGTCTTGGCGCGAGTCTTCATCGATCTCGGGCAGATTTAGTGCCGAGAACTCGACGAGTGTCATGTTTTGAAACATGATCATCATTAATGAACCGCCGGCTAGAATCAAACTGACTGCGATGGTCTTCTCGTTGAGTTTCATATGT
>JACMRP010000240.1 GCA_014376325.1 Pseudobdellovibrionaceae bacterium | reverse complement strand
TTACGACTGAATGCGAATGACCGCATTCGTCGTTATCTGTATCGCGACCTTTGCCGACGCATCCGATTCGCTAAAGAAAAAGTTTACATAACGACAGCCTACTTTTTGCCAAACCGGGCCCTGTTACGGTCGTTAACAAAAGCGGCCGAGCGCGGGCTTGATGTGCGCATCATTACGCCGGGACCGACGGATCTGCCATTTGTAAAATGGGCGGCCCACCAAATTCCGCACAAACTACACAAAGCCGGGGTCAAAATTTTCGAATTTCAACCCAGAATTCTGCACGCTAAATACATGATTCTGGATGACTGGGGCAGCATCGGATCGTTTAACTTGAATCATCGAAGTCTTCTGCACGACCTCGAAGTCGAAGCCGTCTTAACCGACAGCGAAAGCCTCGAAAATATGCGCAAACAGTTTCAGGTCGATTTGTTAAACTGTAAGGCGTGGGACGCGGTCGCCTACGAACAAAGTCCGTGGTGGTGGCGCTCGCTCACAAAAATTTTATTTAAACTTCGTTACTGGTTCTAGGAGTATTTTATGAAGACTATAAAAGTGGCGGTGACCGGCGGCCCTTCGGGCGGCAAGACAACGTTGATCGATGCGATCAAAAAAGAGCTCGGCACACAAGTTGCGGTCGTGCCCGAAAGTGCGAGCATTTTATACCGAGGCGGTTTTCCGCGAATTAAAAATCGTCAGGGCTTGATTCACGCGCAAAAAGCGATCTACTACACCGGCAAAGAGCTCGAAGAACTTATCGAAGCCGAATTTTCTCCCGCAGTTTTAGTGTGCGATCGTGGTTCTATCGATAGTTTAGCTTACTGGCCAGATAGCGCGGACAGTTTCTTTGATTCCCTGCACACGACCCGCGCCAAAGAATATGCGCGCTATGACTGGGTTGTACATCTAGACACCGCAGGAATCGAACAGTACGATGGGACCAATCCCATCCGCACCGAATCCCATTCGGAAGCCCAAACTTTGAATCAAAAAATCTTAGATGTTTGGGAAGCTCATCCACGCAGGGTGCGGATCAACCAAAAGACGGACTTTCTTTCAAAAATGAGCGCGGCCTACGGAGTTGTTCAAGCCATTATTGACGGTCAAACGCTTGCGCAAATTCGGACTACCTACGAATAAGTTTAGATAAAATATTGCCAACCGGGTCCCCGCCTTGTCACAATGGGGAACTATGGTCATGAAGCACGCATTTTTAGTTCTAAATTTTGCCTTCATTTTTTCGACGACACTTGCGTTTGCGAAGTCTGCAGATTCGATTCCGCTTCAGTTCCAAGTAGACAAAAATAACATCCAGATATTGCCCCAGAGATTCGAATACAATCTGGTCGACGAAGATCATATTAAAATCGGCGACATCGTTATCGATTCGACGACCTTCGGATTTCAGATCAGTTCAAAACCTGAACCGAACGGAAAGTTCCGCGCGCGATTTATCTGGCCCGCCGGACTTCTGAAAGACGGCACGCTGTCGATTCGCGATAATACCGGAAAGTCGATCTGGTCGGTTGCGGTGAACCGCAAAAACACGCGAATTATCAACACCCAGGACGGCAAAGGCTCTGCCAAAGATCTTCAGCGGAATCAGCTGACCGAGTTCGTAACAGACCAGTTCGAGGTTTCTCGGGTGGAAGACATGAAGTACTTCCCCTTTATGAATTTTTGTATCAACCGCACGACCCAGGATACGAATATTTATTTGTGTTCGAAGGAGCTTTACTTAGGGGCACAACCTAAGTTGGCCATTCGTTCGCGCGCTCAGGGCCGGCGTCAGGCGTTCGTCGAAATTAATGGAAAATCCGTCGGTAATCAGGGCATCATTTTTCTGAATGACGAAAAAGAAAACATCGGCTTTCGCGCGATGACCCAGTCGGGCGCGATCTTAGAAGTCGAAACAAGAATGAAACCCGTCGACTTTAAGGACGTGGTTCTTAGCGAAGATAAAAAAAGTTTGATCCTCACTGCGTCCGGCGCCGAGCCCGTCAACGAAGACCGGGTCAAAAGAATTTCCGACGAGGAATGGCAGTACGAAGTTGATGCCCAACGCCCGATTCTGTATTTGAAGGGTGAAGGCGAAATTCCGATGCGCCAAGAATTTTACGTGAAGGGCAAAATTCCGACCGAAGCCGCCCGCCCCTATCTTCCGGCCGATGCGATTCGCCGGGTCTATCAGCCGCAATTAAAATTGCAAGTTGAAAGTGCTTCGGGGACGACGGTTTCACCCACTAGCGCAAATCAGCAGCTCGAAAAAATCGACGAAAATCACCAGCTCTGGACCATCAGCGATATCCCGAACGGCCAGACATCCCGGCATTTCCTGCGGGTGACCGAAGGTGATTCTGCCTTCACTGCCGCATATGATATTTACCGCGATTACGCCTTCGAAGGGGGCGCGATCGCGTCTTACTGGGTGCCGGCGAGTCAGATGTACGCCACCCTGTACGCGAACTGGTGGATAGAAAATTTATTTGGCATTGAAAACGCCTGGAGCCGCCTGCACTGGGGCGCTCGCGCCGAACAGTCGCTGAACGTGATCCAAAAAGACGGTGAAGTAAATCTTAGCATCACGCATTTAGAACTTATCTGGAGAGCCAAAGCAGGCTTCCATTTCGTGGATCCAACCTGGGGCCTAACTTTGCCGGTGGAAATTCTTCAGGCAACCGGCACCAGCACCACTAGCCCTGGCGTGGGCGTCTTCTACAGCGCGCCTGCGCCCGCGCAGTGGCAAAAGTGGATGAAGTGGTACGACGCTAAATTTGTGTATTTGCTGGGCGGCTCGGGCACGATCCAACTGAAAAGCGCCGTGCAGTTGCAGACACTAGGATACTACCATGTGGATTCGCGCTTAAGTTTGAATTACGGACTTGGATTATCGCAATACATGTTCGACCCCGGCCAGAGCAAGATGCAATTCCAACTTCTGGGCGGCTTGAGTTACCGGTTTTAAGACTATTTCTTTTTGAAAAATCCAGAGACCATCTTTTTCAGATCCATACTTAGGATGTCGTCATTCTTTCTACGTGTACCCGAACTCAACTGGTTCAGTTCCCGGCGAGCCACGATCATTCCAGAATTCATCGCCAGACATTTCTCGAAGGATTTGCGTGCGCCCGCCAAATCGCCACGGGTTTTTTGCAGTAAGCCCGTTACAAACGGGTAAACCGCATCGTACTTCTCATCGGGCGGCACCTGCATAAGGTCGAAGTCGATGTCCTTCAAGCTTTTTGCCATGGTTGCGATGTCCATGTTTCCAATTTTGGCCCACGCACTGTAAAGATGGTACTGAGCAATCTCTGGATGTAATTCGCCCACTTGCTTCATTAACGCCGCGGCTTTCGAGTATTGATTCAACTGTAATGCTTGTTTTGCGTCTTCCATCAAACTGACGGCTTTTAACTTTTTTTCGGCATCGGATTTTAGAAGACTTTGTTTTGCAACTTGGCGTTGCCCTACATCTAAGAACGATGTGCAAGCTTCGGTCACGCGCGTTCGCAGCGCCGTCCAAAGTTTGAAAGCTTCAGCCTTAACGTCCTTCGGTTGATCGCCAAGCATCGGTAAAAATTCATCGACCATGTTACTGACCGTGGTCACGGTTTCGTGTCCCAAACCGAAGTATTCAACGACCTGCAGATGATTCTTGTTTTGAATCTCGGCGTGGATCTTTTTTAAGGTCTTCAACTGTTCAACCGGGTTTACGACCGTTTGCGATTTCGTGAAGACGATCATTCCTTTGGTCAGCAAAAAGTGAACGGCCTTATGAACCGCCGCTTCGTTGTAACCGGGCACCGCAAGCAATTCGGCTAGTGTAATGCCGCGATCAATGTGGCTGGTAAATCCTTCTAGGCTCGATACCAAGGACATCTTCAATGCTGGATGGTCATCCTTATAAGTACCGCTGTGGGCAATACGAAAATTGATCCACATCATGTGACCGGCCTTTAGCCAAGTGGCACTCAGTTTTGAAGCAATCCAGTCGTGTAAAAAATAGGACAGTGAATCCGAATCAATGCACGGATCGATCATCTCGATATCGACG
>JACMRP010000239.1 GCA_014376325.1 Pseudobdellovibrionaceae bacterium | reverse complement strand
TAACGGTCGAGCTTTCCGTCGACCAAGATCTTCTTACGAACCTGGATCTTCTTCCAAAACAATAAATAGTGGTAACGGCAATAGCCATCGACGATGCCGACTTGATCGCAATCTCTAGATCGGCAATAGCGGCGCCCTTCGGCATCCGTTAGGAAAACTTCTTCGTCGCCTTTGTCTTTAGTTTCGGTAAACAATGTGTCGTCGTCAGCCGGATCTTCATCAAGTTCTTCGACGGCCTTCAGATCTTCTTCGTATTCACTCATTTCATCCGGACCGAAATCATCGTCCGCAACAAAATCGTCTTCTTCTTCGGCTTCTTCTTTTTTAGGAGCCTTGGCCTTTTTCGCTGCCGCTTTCGCGTCTTTTTTAGCGTTAGCTTTGGTCGCTACGGCTTCGGGAGCCGGGCTTTTCTTAACTTCTTTTTCTTTTTCAACGGGCTTCTTGTCGGCCTTCTGCGGCACGACGGGAGCTGCTTTTTTAATCAAAACCTTTTTGTCTTTCGCAGCTTCTTTAGGCACGTCCTTTGCGGGAGTCGCCTTCTTCGCCACTTTTTCAGGCGCTTTCGCAGGAACTTTATGCTTTGCGGCAGCTTTTGGCGTCACTTTAACGGGCGCTTTGGAACTGGCTTTATCAGAAGCTTTTTTAACGGGAGCCGCTTTAGCTGCGGGTTTGGCTGCTTTGACGGGCTTCGCCGATTTTGCCGCAGCCGGTTTCGCTGCCTTTTTAGGGGCGCCTTTTACGGGAGCTGGTTTCTTTTTAGTCTTTGCCATAACCAATAGGCTTGAATCATAGGCCACAGACTGTCAACCGATTATTTAATGTTGATGTTGCCCTCTTGCGAACGCACAACGATGCTGCCTTTTTGCTCGCCACCGCGGAGTCGCCCACGCACGGTTTTCTCGGTCGCCGTTCTGTTTACTTTTATTTCGTTTGGCGCGACGATCTCGCCTTCGGCAGTCGATAAGTTCAACATCGCGCCGGAGCCCGGAGTCGTTTGAATAATCACTCTGCCGGTTTGACTTTTTACGTGAACATCCGTGTCTGAAAGAATGCCGATATTGACGTTACCCTCTCCGGTCGTTCCGTCAACCCGCCCCGCAAACTGCTGTGTAATCAAAGCTCCCTTTACGTTTTCAAACTGCAAAGTGCCGGAACTTTGCAGGATCTTTGCGGTCGACTGCGCCGTCGTAATTTGCAAAAAACCTTTCGACTTATCGACCGTCAGACTGCCGGCAAAAACGCTGCCGTCCAGATCGCCCTGCAAGTTTTTAACATCCAAATTTCCTTTGTAAATGTCGACGCTGACTTTGGAACTCTGATCTTGAACACTGGCGTTGCCGTTTTGAATCTGGATCGCAAGCGTCGCGCTTCCACCAACGCTAACGACTTTGCCTTTGACTAAGGCCACTTTAATTTCTTTACTCCAACGTTGCGCGTTCACGATGCCGTCACGCAATTGAATTTCGACGGGCACCGGGGCGCCGACAAAATCCAAAATTTTTCGTTTACCGATGGGTTTCGAAAGGGCTTCTTTCCATTCCCGTTTGTCAGAATATTCCTGCATTTTTATAAAAAGCGTCCGGTCTTTCCGTTCCAGGGTAAACTGGCCTGCTTCGGTCGTTTCCCCGATCCCCGTGACGCGCAGTTTTTGTGCGTTGGCTTGGCCTTGCAATTGGACTTGGGCTTCAAGACCGATCACCACGATGCGATCGATTTCTTGCGGAGTGATCTCGAATGCCAGAACGGCTTCTGCACGCGGTACTAAGATCAAAACTGACGCAAAAAACAATAAACTGAAAGTGAATAGCCTCATCCTTGAAACTCCGTTTCGTATTTGACTCTCTCCTGAAAATATAAAAGATTGGTGCGGGTATAGCTAGTCTTAATTAAAGGAGTCCCTCGATGGAAAATGTCGTAATCGTCAGCGCCGTGCGCACCCCCGTTGCCGCTTTTCAAGGAGCGTTAAGTACCGTTCCTGCACCGAAGCTTGGTGCCGCTGCCATTAAAGAAGCTTTATTGCGCGCGAAAGTGAATCCAGACGAAGTGGATGAATGCATCATGGGCGAAGTTCTGACCGCCGGCGTTGGCCAAGCACCTGCCCGACAGGCAGCATTGTACGCTGGATTAAATAATTCCACGGTTTGCATGACCATCAATAAAGTTTGCGGCTCAGGACTAAAGGCCGTGATGCTTGCTGTAGATTCTTTACAACTCGGAAATTCGACGATCGCGGTGGCCGGTGGACAAGAAAATATGTCGCTCGCGCCGCACTTGTTGGAAAACTCTCGCAACGGTTATCGCATGGGACCCGCAACGATCGTCGATTCGATGATCAAAGACGGCCTTTGGGATCCGTACAATAACTTTCATATGGGGATGGCCGCAGAAATTTGCGTGAAAGAAAATCACTTCACCCGCGAACAGCAAGATGCATATTCAATTGAATCTTACAAAAAAGCGCAGGCCGCTTCAAATGGAACCGCTTTCAAAAATGAAATCGTACCGGTCGTGATCGAATCAAAAAAAGGTCCCATCACTTTCGATAAAGACGAAGATCCATTCAACACTAACTTCGAAAAAATTCCGGGTCTGCGCCCCGCTTTTGACAAAGCCGGCACCATTACCGCTGCGAACTCTTCGAAACTGAATGACGGCGCTGCCGCTTTGGTTTTGATGACCGAAGCGACCGCAAAAAAACGCGGCGTTAAAGCGCTTGCGAAAATCGTGGCTTCCGCAACTTTTGCTCAAGATCCAAAATACTTTACGACCGCCCCGGTCGGCGCGATTAAAAAAGCGCTCGCGAAAGCAAACTTAAACACCGGCGATATCGATCTTTGGGAAATCAACGAGGCGTTTGCGGTCGTTGCCCAAGTCGCGATGAAGGAGCTCGAAATTCCTGCAGCGAAAGTCAACGTGCACGGCGGAGCCGTTGCGATCGGCCACCCGATCGGTGCTTCAGGCGCTCGCATCATGACGACCCTTGTTCACGCATTGCAAACGCACAACAAACGCTACGGACTCGCGACCTTGTGTATTGGCGGCGGCGAAGCGGTTGCGATGATCATCGAAAAAGTTTAAGCGATAGGAAATGGCCATGGCTAAAAGCAAAGTCTACGCGAACGCGATGGAGGCCCTCGAAGGCCTCAAGGATAATATGACCTTGGTCGTTGGCGGCTTCGGCCTCTGCGGGATTCCGGAAAACAGCATCAAGGCGTTGAAAGAAATGAAAGTGACGGGACTCACTTGCGTTTCTAACAACGCCGGCGTTGACGATTTCGGCCTTGGCATTTTGTTGCATACTCACCAGATCAAAAAAATGATCTCTTCTTACGTTGGCGAAAACGCGACGTTTGAAAAGCAATTCATGAGCGGCGAACTCGAAGTGGAATTATGTCCGCAGGGCACCCTGGCCGAACGCATTCGCGCGGGCGGCGCCGGCATCGCGGGCTTTTACACTCCGACCGGCGTCGGCACCCTGATAGCTAAGGGCAAAGACATTAAAAATTTCGACGGTCGTGATTACGTGCTCGAACGCGGCATCGTCGGCGACTTCGCACTCGTTAAAGCGTGGAAGGGCGATAATTTCGGGAACTTAATCTACCGCAAAACTGCCCGGAACTTTAATCCCATGGTCGCAACTGCAGGCAAAATCACCGTGGCCGAAGTCGAAGAGCTCGTCGAAGTGGGCACTCTCGATCCCGAAAATGTTCATACTCCCGGGGTTTACGTGCAACGCATTTTTCAAGGCGTGAATTACGAAAAACGTATCGAACAACGCACTCTGAGAAAGGGCTAATCACTATGCCACTCAATCGTGAACAGATCGCGCAGCGAATCGCTCAAGAAGTTCAGGACGGCGACGTCGTTAATCTCGGCATCGGGATTCCGACCCTGGTCGCAAATTATATTCCGTCCACATTATCCGTTATGTTACAGAGCGAAAATGGCTTGCTCGGCATTGGACCTTTTCCAACCGAAGCCGAAATCGATGCGGACTTGATCAACGCCGGCAAACAAACCGTTACCGCGGCAATTGGCGCAAGCTACTTTAGTTCTGCCGATAGTTTCGCGATGATTCGTGGGGGTCACGTTGATCTGACCGTGTTGGGCGCAATGGAAGTCGACGAAACCGGCAGCATCGCAAATTGGATGGTGCCGGGCAAAATGGTGAAAGGCATGGGCGGCGCAATGGATCTTGTTGCAGGCGCAAAAAACGTGATCGTGGCAATGCAGCACGCGGACAAAGAAGGGAATTCTAAGTTGCGATCCAAATGCACACTGCCGTTGACCGGCGTTCAGTGCATCAAGAAAATCGTTTCAGATTACGGAGTGATCGACGTAACTCCTGAAGGATTTGTTCTCCGCGAATACGCGCCCGACATGACGCCGGAACAAGTTTTAAAGGCAACCGAAGGCAAAATGACAATCGCGCCTGACGTAAAACCGATGAAGTTCAATTAACAATCCATCGACCTCCGTCCAGGTCAACTCTGACATGTTTGCGATGCCTCCGGTTTGGCTCCATAATTAGGGAGCAAACAACTTAAAGGGGCAATCGTGGCTGACGGCAAAAAAGTCGCAAAAGATACTTATCTATTTCGCGAAGGCGATGCGCCCGATGCGATGTACATCGTAAAATCCGGAGCGCTCGCGATTACCAAAACCAAAGGTTCTTCCGAAGTGGTGCTTGCCGAAATCGGACCCGGCGCGATGGTTGGCGAAATGGCCATCTTCGATAAAAAACCTCGAAGCGCCAACGTCAAGGCGACGAAAGACACCGAAGTGATTTCGCTTCCGTACGAAGGCCTAAATGCGCAGATGGATTCGTTGCCGGTGTGGGTAAAGGCCATCATGCGAACGATGAACGACAACCTTCGCGAGGCGAACAAAAAAATTAAGATGTTAGAAATTCCGGGGCAAGATGAAGAGCGTTACCCGCCCCATATGGTAACGAAGTTATTGTCTCTCCTCAACCTCGTGGGCAGTCGGTACGGCAAACCCGAAGAAGGTGGACTCGCGGTCCCCGCCGGAATCTTACGCCGATATACCATCCAAGTTTTTCAAGAAGCGACGAACAAAATGAACAGCATGACCGCGGCGTTAAAAACGCTCGGGTTCATGACGATCGAAGACTTGGGCGAAGGAAAGCAGAAGATGATCAACCTTCAGCCAGATTTTTTATTCGATTTCGTCGACTGGTATACGGAATGGCTCTTTAGTTCAGACAAAGAAAAAATCTCTTTAAAAGATGAAGAAGTCAAAACGTTGAATGCGGTTTTGCATTTCGCACCCCGCTCCGAGCCGGACAAAAATGGGTTCCGAAAAATAAATACCACCGATATTCAAAACGAATCGATGAAAGAGTTTGGCCGCTTGGTTAAAGTCGAAGAACTGAATCCGTTGATCGAAAAGAAATTGGTGTCGGACAAAATTATGGAAGAAGCCGGCATGTTCATCATGGTGAACCCGGAAGAAGTCACAAAGATTGCTAAGTACTGGTCGCTCATCAACGACCTTAAGAAACATTTGAAGTAATTTCTAAGCTCGAACCCTGCAGAATTTGCTGTCCAAACTTTAGACGATTCTCTTTTTATCGATTTAAATTAGGGTTTTTGCGAGCTCTCGTTTACATATATGTAACGAGGTATCCAATGACTAAATATGCATTCTTCATCGCTTCCGTACTCAGCATTTCTTGCACGAAACAGTACGCCGAAGTTAGCCCTAATCAAGTCGGTGACGCTAGTCGCATCATCAATGGCGATGTAGCTACGATGAACGATACGTGGACTGCCTCAACCGTGTCATTCCTTAAGTTTCCGAGCGACGGAACTCCTGCACAGGCATTCTGTACCGGGACTTTGATTTCAAGTAATCTCGTTGTCACCGCTGCCCACTGTCTCGTTGCGCGCACTATAAATTACGACGATGTTTTTTTATTTTTAGGAACGGACGCTCCGAAGGATCAGAATAATCCAAATCTTATTAAACTTGGCGGTCGCATTACTCATTCAGATTATCAAGTTGGATCACCAGGAAAAACGGATACCACAATTCGTGGGAATGACGTTGGACTTGTGAAGCTGGCCTCACCTGCACCAAGCTTCTCTAGACCGGTAAAAATCTTGGAACCCAACACCCAGATTGCGAAGGGCAGCACTTTGCTTCTTGCGGGCTGGGGAATCATCGATGACGTTGCATTCAAACGCTCGCAGAATCTTCGCTCTATTGAGGTCCCGCTCGCTGATTACGACAGCAACTTTTTCTTCTGGATTACGGACCAAGCAAAAGCGGGCGCCTGCTCTGGAGACTCAGGTGGACCCGCCTACGTCAGCAGCGGCGATGAGTTGATCGTCATCGGCGCCACGCGCGGACCCAAAGACGGAAAGGGCGATTGCCACCATTTCGGAGAGTATTCGGATTTAAGCAAGTTCAAAGATTTCATACTCGAATCCGCAGAAAAACTTCAAGCCCGACCGCCCGTCTTCGCGCGGCCTAATAAATGAGTAGCAGACCCATTTGCGAACCTAATGAATCGAAGGCTCCGCTTGGCAACGGAGCGGTAGCTTGTCGTCGGATTCTCGGGTTTCATTTTCGGCACCCACGATGTGCAGGAACAAAGCATTGGTCTTTGCGCCGTCCGAAATCGGTTGCCCCAACGTAAAGATCACGCGGTCGCCAGTTTTTGCTAAACCGTCTTGAACCAACATTTTATCGACTTGCTCTAAGATGTCTTCCATCGTTTTGTAAGGCTGAATGATCAGCGTTTGGATGCCCCACGTAAGCTCTAAAGTATTTAACACGTCCATGCGATCAGTGACCGCAATGATTCGCGCCTTTGGACGGTAGCTCGCGATAATGTTCGCGGTTTTACCAGAGGTCGTCAGACAAATGATCGCGCTCGCGTTCAATTTCAGCGCTGACAAACTCGCACTCGCCGCGATCGCGGCCGGAGGACTTAAAAATTCATTTTCTAAAGAGATCTTGTAGTATTTTTCTTCTGTACGCTCAACTTCGACGATAATTTCGTGCATCGTGCGAATCGCCAAGAACGGATGTTTGCCGCTGGCACTTTCGGCAGAAAGCATCAGCGCATCGGATCCGTCTAATACCGCATTCGCTACGTCCGTGATTTCGGCACGAGTGGGTCGCGGGTTTTCGACCATGCTGTCCAACATTTGCGTTGCGGTAATGACCGGCTTTCGGAGCTGATTACAGAGGGTGATAATTTTTTTCTGAATTCCCGGCAGCAACGTCTGGCCCACTTCGACGGCCAAATCACCGCGCGCCACCATGACCGCGTCACTTAGTCGCGCGATCTCTTCCAGATTTTCAAGCGCTTCGACCATTTCGATCTTTGCGCAAATTTTGGCGTTTGAGTTTCTGCTTTCGATAATTTCCCGAAGCTTACGGATATCCCGTGGATGACGAACAAAACTGAGTGCGATGTAATCGACATTGTTCGCGATCCCGAATTCGAGATCTATCAAATCCTTTTCGGTCATGCACTCTACCGGAAGATTCGCGCCTGGTAAGTTCATGCCCTTACGGTCTTTCAACAAGCCACCGAAAAGCACTTCGACGTCGACTTCATTTCCGCGCACGGCTAAAACGACAAACTCCATTAACCCATCGTCTAACAAAATTTTAGTGCCGGGCTTTACGGATTGTGGAAGCTCCAAAAAGTCGCTCGGCACAAGGCCTTCGCGGCCTAACACTTTATCTGTCGTAACGATAAGGCGATCTCCTTTTTTAATAAGGATCGATCCTTTTTCAAATTTTCCAACGCGAATTTTAGGACCTTGTAAGTCCTGGAGGATGGTGACCGGCGCTTCAAGCTCTTTTGCAAGTTTGCGCACGGTCTTGATCACGTGAAGATGGTCTTCATGTGTTCCGTGGCTGAAATTCAACCGGGCTACATTGAGCCCGGCTTTAATCGCTTTTCTGAGAGACTCTTCGTCTTTGGTTGCGGGTCCGATCGTCGCGACAATTTTAGCTCTGCGATCTGCTAACATAGAAAATTACGCCTTTTTGCTATAGTTACTCATTTTTACAGCCAAGTTTTGCATATCTTCTTTGTGACGTCTATCCATCTTATCCAATTGATCGCTGTGCGCCTCGTTCAATTGGGCGATCTTCGCTTCGTACTTCATTTCGGTCGAATCGACAGTTTGTTTGCCTTCTTTGTCTTTATTCTGCAAACGCGTTCCGTAGTATTGCTCTACGCGCTTAAGTTCTTTATCATGATTGTCTTTCATCTGAGTGATTTTGCTCTCGTATTTCTCAACGAGACCGTCCATACGCTGACCGTAAGTCTTTTCCATTCCACGAAACCGCTGAGTCATGTTCTTGTTTAAAGAAACCATGTCGTCGGTGTTGGCGCCGCGTTGAGCTTCAACTTTGCCGTCATAATTATCGCGCATTTGCTCCAGTGAGCTATCGAAATAATTGCTGTAGGCATCTTGATTGTCGCGGGCGACCTTCGTTATCTTTTTTACGCGACTCTCAGCCGTGCCGGTAACTTGCTCAACCGTGTCTTTTTGCTGCTGCAACAATTGCTCACGATCTTGGCGAGAACGTTGGCGGGCTATTCCAGATTCACTTTTATATTCGCGATTCGTATCGCGAAGAAGTTTTTCATTTTTCTGGAGTCCTTCACCGACGCGTTTATTCGCTTGGTCGCGAGCGGCATCGACGGCGCCGTCTTTTTGCTTTTCAACAATATCCATTTGAGTCAGGTAGCGACTTTCAAGATCTTTCCGTTCGATATTCCGTAAACGCTCGCCATTCACCATTTCATTGTTCAACTTAGAATTGAGGCGAGTGATCTGACTTTGCTTCGATCGGACTTGGGTGTCTAGACGATTATTAACGGAGTTTCGAAGATCTTCATTTGCGCTGTCCAACTGCCCGACTTTTTTATCAAGCGCATGGTTATATTTACGATTGATCTCGTTCAGTTCACCCTTAAGCACTTTGCCTTGGCTTTCCATGTTGTCGGCGTTCTGGGCTTGAAGATTTTCTGTAGTATCCACATTCTTTTGCTGCCAGCGTCCCACTTCGGATTCACGCTGTTGGCGCTCGGCCTTTAGCTTCGCGTCGTAAGATCGACGAAGTTCGCGAATGTCGCGTTCTTTATTGCCAATTTGATTATCGCGATCGTTGATCGTGACGTTCATTTCTTTTTCGTGCGCCCCTTTTAATTTATCATCGTGGGCAGCTAAAGCCTCTTTCATGTCTTCTCGAGTCTTTCCGGACATTTCGCGGAAACTTTCATCGCGCGACTTTAATTCGGTTTTTTGATTCTCCATTAAATTTTCGCGTTGAGAATCGGTGACGGATTTTTGTTTTTCAATTGCACCCGTACCGGCATTGCGCATGATTCGCCGATCAGATTCGTTTTCTTCTGTTTTGCGCTTAAGCTGGTCTTTGTAAAGATTCCGAACATCGTCTGTTTTACGAATGTTTGCTTGATCGCGTTCACTAAGGGTTTCACGGTAGTGCTGTTTCAGCTCTTCCATTTCACGACCGAAATCATCGGAGACGCGACTTAGCTCGGTGTTGTGTTTTTTATTTAACGACTCCAACTCGGCTTTTTGCTTTTTTTGACTTTCAGTCTCTTTCGCCTCGTACTCTTCCCGAGTTTTGTTAACTCGGTCATCTTGACGGCGACGATCTGGTGAAGAAACGCTAGACATCCCTCTCCTCCTTGAAAAGGATCAAACACAATACGACCCCTTTAGATTATCATGGAGTGCCAGGTTTGAGGATGTGGGCGCCCCGATACGGAGCCAAAACAGGACTTAAGGTGCCTAATGGAAGGTCTAGATACCGACTGTCGAGGGCGATCAGTTCTCGAAAACCCGCTTGTGGAATTCGGCGCGAACACGTTTACGCTCAAGCTCCTGCTTCTTTTTCTTTTCGACTTCCTGATTTTTTACGTCGTCCAGTGCCGCCATTTTGCGTTCCGCAATACGTTTATACATATCTCCGCTTTTTTCAATCAGGTCGGCCCACTGATCTTTAAGATCTTGAACCTCTGAAATAAACTGACTGCGTTTGCCAGGGTAAAGCTGATACCAAGATTTAAGATGTTGCTTTAGATCGATCGGTTCGACCATCCCATGCTCAACCGCGGCTTCCGAATTTACACCGCCGACCCAAACTTCGAAGCCCTTCGGCACTTCGATCTTCGATTGATCTTTGAAAGTTAAAATGAGCTTTGAAGAAATATTACGATACACAACGCGATTCTTTTCGACGAGCACCCAGTACTGACCGGAGCTGCCTTCCGCCTCGGAAGCAAAAGTTTTGATCTTTACGGAAGGTGCATTTTCTAGCCACAGCGTTCCTTCGATCAGATTCCACTCGCGGCCTTTTTCAACTTCCGTCAGCATCGACTTTGCGGTTGCGTGCAACTTGACGCCGCTCGCTTCGTAAGACCACTTGTCCGAATCCACCTTGAAAGAGCAAGGAAAGCTGCGTCCCACGCAGTTATCCGGCACCGAGACGGATGGTCCTTCAGCCCGAACGCGGACTTCCATTTGGAAAGCGGCAATAAATAAAAAAACACTTAAAAAGCGTTTCATTATTCCACCTGAAGAGTTTTATTAAGAGAGGAAGCTTGGCGACGTAGCTGATCATTTTTGAAATGAACTTCAACGGTTTTGTAAATCTCTGAAGCTTCTTCAAGACGGTTATTGAGTTCACTGATCTGACCCATGCGAAGCATGATAAATCCGGTAAGATCGTTGTCAGGATACTGAACAACCATTTGATCAATAAGATCTAAGCTGCTCTTGTAGTCCTTTTGCAGAAAATAAGCTTCCGCCATAAAGAAATGGCTTTCCGTTTTATAACGCGAAAGCGGATAATCTTCTAAAACTTTGCGGAATTCCTTGATCGACTTTTCGTATTTTTGTTCTTTGAAAAGCTTTTTGCCTTTCTCAAATAAAGTGCCGGAAAGATCAATCTGCGCAACGCTTGCGGGCTCTCGTAAACTGCTAGAAAAGTTTTTTAAATCATAGTTCGCAACGTCATTTTTAATTTGCGAATTGGGCGGAAGAACGGCCGCGACACTTTGCTGAAAATCGACAAGTTGATTGCGCAGCAACGCATTTCGAAATTCTTCTTTTTCTAATTTCTTTTCAAGTTGATGAACTTGAACTTGGTACTCTTTGCCTTGACTAAAGTATGCATTGAATTCGTTGTAGCTCCACAACAGAGCCACCGTGATGCTCAAACAGACAATCAAAAATAATGAATTTGCAGCTCTCATATAGCTACTTATCGGTCGGAACAGGTATAAGTTGAGACATTCTCAAAACGAGACGCGGGCTGAATTCCCGCGAAGAATGACAGGCCTTAGGGCTGGTAGCGGTAACGCACTTCCGAGTCGAGGTCTTTGAGGGTATCCCCTACTTTGAGTTTAGGATTCGCACGACCGACAAATTCCATCAGTTTTTTTGAATCCTGTTCGAACCAAAGTTCAATCGGATCCACCAGGGCCGCAATAATAAACGTACTCGGTTTCATTCGTAAATGAATCCACTTCTGGGTGCCGACCATTTTTTCGTCGACCTTAAAAATCTTAAATCCGACTGTGTCTAAGCGAAACCAAACACCATACCGCATTTCGAGTCCGGAGGTCGTGGTCACTTCAGACCAATTTTTTTGAACGAACGCCGTAAAATTCGCGGTAGTCACAAAAGGGCGAACGAGTTTTTCTGTACTGGATTTCTTTTTGCCATTTTTTTCATATTCAAAGTGAATTACTTGGTCCTGGACCCAGATTTTACCGGTTTCTCCGGTCTGAAGCTGCTTGATTTCGTCAGTGATTAGCTCGGCATCTTTGGAAACACTTTTTTCTTCGAAAACGCTTTTGCCTTCAAGATCCACAAAACGCGCGGAGGTCGTAAGCGTTCCGGCCGATTCCGTATCTTCAATCTCAAGGGTGAAAAGTTTTTTACTGAAATTCGACTTCATCTCGAACAGATCCGCTGAATATTTCACCGCGAACGCCGTCGTCGACCAACAAAGAACCAAACTAATAAACATCGTTAACACAGTTTTCATCACATGGCCTCGGGCGCTTCGATATTTAGAATTGCTAAACCCTGAACCAGCACCTTTTCGGTAGCTGCAACTAATGATACGCGCGAAGATTCGACCGCCGCGGCTTCGCCAATGATTCTGCATTTGTGATAAAATGAACTAAAGCTTCCGCAAAGCTCCAGCAGATACTGCGCCAAAATATTCGGTCGGTATTGTTTGTAGGCACCGCCCAGAATGTCTTCAAACTGCAGCAACTGAAAAACCAATTTACGCTCTTCTTCATGAGCAAGCTCCATGACGGGTTTTTCGACCACCGGCTTACCGTACTTACGCACGATACTTTTGCAACGGACGGTCGTGTACTGAACGTAGGGACCACTGTCCCCTTCCATGTTGGTGACTCGGTCCCAATCGAAAAGTACGTTTTTGACCCGGTCATTAATAAGGTCATTAAATATAACGGCGCCAATCGCCACCTGACGAGCGATTAAATCTTTATTTTCAAGATCAGGATTTTTTTCCTGAATCATTTTTTGCACAAGCTCGATCGCATCGGTAATCACGTCTTCGAAAAGAATGACACGGCCTTTACGAGTCGACATCTTACCTTCGGCAAATCGGTACATACCAAATGTTATATGGTGACACGTCTTCGCCCATTCATATCCCATCATTTCTAGGACACGGAATACTTGCTTGAAGTGAAGAGTCTGATCTTGCCCGACAACATAAAGCAATTCATCGCCCTTCATCACTTCGTGACGATAAATGGCGGTCGCTAAGTCCCTCGTCGCGTAGATCGAAGCACCGTCGCTCTTCATGATAATACATGGGGGCATATTCTCGGACTCTTCAAAAAATACAACTTGGGCGCCTTCGCTCTCTTTCAGCAAGTTTTTTTGTTTGAGCGATTGCACCACCGGAGCCATCTTGTCGGTGTAGAAAGACTCTCCTAAAACTTTGTCGTGCTTTATCTTCAGCATTCCGTTTAGCAATCGGTCGTAATCCACCATCGAAAAATCTACGATCATTTGCCAGATTTTTTTAATTTCCGCATCGCCGTCTTCTAGTTTTTTGAAGGTCGCCGCCCCGAACGCTTCGATCTCTGGATTTTTTTCCGCTTCGTCGTGAAATCGCACATACAACTTTGACAAAGAATCAATCGGTGCGTGTTCGAAGCTGTATTCTGAACCCCACTGCTGATAAGCCCATGCGAGCTTACCGAACTGGCTTCCCCAGTCGCCTAAATGATTGACGCCGATAACCTTATATCCCTGAGATTCAGCCAAATTTCGGATCGCCTGCCCGACCATCGCTGCCCGCAAGTGCCCCACGTGCATCGGTTTTGCAACGTTCGGTGAGGCGTAATCGATGACGACCGTTTTGCCTTTTCCGTTTTCCGAAAAACCTGGTCGAGACTCTTGCAGAGAAGTGAACAGCACATCCTGCAGATACTGATTTTTGAAAGTGAAATTTAGAAAGCCGCCGACCGCCTGCACTTTTTCAAGACAGGGCACCTTGCCACCAGCAATTTCGATTTCTATTTTTGTCGCGAGTTCGGCAGAAATTTGTGGCGGCGCTTGTTTTAAGGTTTTCGCTAAAGCGAACACGGGAAATGACAAATGCCCATGGTCAAACTGTTTCGGTTTTTCAAGAACTTTTTGCAAGTCCACAACCGGAAGTTGCGTCAAAGAATTTATCAAGAGTGCAATTTGGCTTTTGGCGATTTGAATCATGACAAAAACTACCAAAAAAACGCGTCAATTCCAATGTAAATCCAGTGACAGAAACTCTGTCCCGGAGTAATTATCGCCAGCATGAATAAATCCCAGCTCATCGAAAAAGTCGCACTCCGCACTCAGTCCACAAAGCAGCAGTCGGAGGAGTTTTTGGCAGCGACATTAGAAGTGATTCAGAAGGCCGTATCAAAAGGCGATGAAGTAAAACTTGTGGGGTTTGGAACGTTCAGCCGTACGGACCGAAAAGCCCGCCCCGGTCGCAATCCCAAGACCGGCGAAAGCGTTCAGATTCCTGAATCACGCGTTCCGCGTTTTAAACCCGGCAAGGATTTTAAAGATCAGGTGAAATAGGTTTCGCTAAGAACTCGTGGCGATCGCGGACTTGCACCCAGCCGGTTAGACCACTTCGCCAAACGTAATCTTCAGCGACGACCCGACCGCTCAATAAGTATTTTTGAATGTCTTCTGCGGAAAAAGGTCCATCCTGTCTAGAAACGTCTCCGTCAAAAACTAAAAGAATCCATTCTTTTTCCTGATGATCGGAACTTTTAAAATAGTTCTTCTGAAATGCCGGAAACAAGGTTGCCGTAAAATCACGCCACTCACAGGCGGCTTTCCATTCGCCAGAAAACCCTTGATCACGCTCTTTCATGGCTAAGTCTGTGGGGCCAACTTCCCCACGCATGATCTTTTTTTTCATTTCGTCGAAACTTAAGGGACCGTGAGGTTTTAGATTTTTACTGTAATACCAAGAGCTCACATCTTCTCCTTTTTACTTCGGAACGGGGCCGGCAACGATTCAATAATTTCCATCATTTCGTAATAGGCTATATTGAAATTTTCTTCCATCAAGGGTTTTCGTAAAAAGCTGGTAAGCGTTCCTTTTGAAAGCAATTTCTTTCGGTAAGCTCCGTAAAGCCTTTCACCCATCATCCCGCCAAGCAGCCGCCCGGCCAGCAAATAACTGGCTTTCTTTTTCGGCAAAAAGGGCGTCCGCAATTGCGGACGGTTCGAAACCGCCATCAGGTCTTGCATTTTCTGGTGGAGTGCCAGCATCAGCGGTTCTTTAGCGGATCCAGTGACTCCCCTAGAGGTTAACGCCGCCCGCAGGTCCGCGACGGTGTCGGTCTTGCGTTTGTGGTTAATGACCTTCGAACCGAAGTAGGCTAAACCTTCAATCCAAATCTGACGCAAGAAGTCCTTCGGAATTTCGAAGAACGATTTCGTTGAATGACTCCATTTCGCGTGAACATACTTTGCGGCGAGCGTTGCCGCATGATTCACGGTCGGGCGCGCTAAGTAGCCGATGCTTAATTCTGGAATATAAAAAGAACTCTCTTCTTCGATAAGCGCTTCCAGCCACGCGAGTTCTTTCGCGTTGAAGTGCGCCTGAAGCTTGGCCCAGAGCTGCTGATCTTGCGCGGTGTAAACCGAAAGGTCGTCGCAACTGAGCGGTTTACCGAGTTCCTCGGAAATTATTTTTACGTAATTACTGATATGGTCCGTGTAGTCAATCGAGTCTTCGTCGTCGTGCAGGCCCAGATCGTAAGTTTGCTCTAGGTACATCAGGTAATTCTGCCATTTTACCCACGGGGGAACGTTTAGCAAACAGAACGAATCTTTGCCGAGCTCCACCACGTCGACGGTGCTCTCAAGCTCTTTTTCAAGAAGTTGAAAGTAAATCTTCTCGGAGTTTTGAAAAAGACGGAATATTTTCTTTTTGAACGCGGGT
>JACMRP010000238.1 GCA_014376325.1 Pseudobdellovibrionaceae bacterium | reverse complement strand
TTTGCCGAAGCAAAACGATTACACGTTGGCGCTGGATGGCGAGTTTTCGCACATTGCCTTCAACGAAGAACGGGCCCCATCTAACAAAGGCAAATGGCGCAGCGAAATTTTTAAGGCTGTAGAAACGATTCCGATGGATGTGGAAATCGGAACAGGTGCCGGTACCCACTTTGCGCACTACGCGAATAACAATCCAGAGCGTCTAGTAGTCGGATTAGAACTTAAATATAAACCATTGATCCAGTCGATTCGCCGTGCGGTCAAAGGCGGCAGCAAAAATGCCGCGATCGCCCGGTTTCACGCGTTTAACATCGACGAACTTTTTATGGCTGGAGAAATCAATAACGTCTTTATTCACTTTCCGGATCCGTGGACGAGCCCAAAGAAACCAAAAAACCGCGTCGTGAACACGATGATTCTTGATTGGCTTCACGAGATGCAACGACCCGGTTCATACATTGATTTCAAGACCGACTCGCGAGTTTATTTTTTATGGGCACTTGAGGAAATCAAGAACAGCAAATACAAAGTCGTCCACCAGACTCTGAACCTGCACGCATCCGAACACAAAGAGCACAACTTCATGACGACCTTTGAAAAAATATTTGTCGCTCAGGGAACCGAGATTAATTACATCCGCCTACTGAAAGAATAATTTTGGATCTCCCAATCATCGCGACGGTCCTGTTTAAGTTCGCGGGATTTGTGTTTGCCTTAGACCTTGGGATCACTTGTATGACCCAGCCGCAAAAGTTTAGGGTTTGTGGATTTAGGTCATTGGAATCCTTCACTGGCGTTCGTGATGGTTGCCGAAACTCCGTGACCTTTCTTTTTGTTGGTTCCATGATCTTTGGAATGATCCTTTATCAGTGGGCGCATCGAGCTTATGCAAGGCGTTAGCTAAGGTGCCGAAGATACATTTTAAAAAGAACCGTTCTTCCATCGAAGTTGCCGTCGGTGCAAACTTGATGAAGTCGCTACTGAATGCAGGATTGCCTGTGTCTTCGTCCTGTAATTCGGATGGTGTTTGTGCAAAGTGCGGCATCCGTGTCGTTGAAGGAATGCAAAATCTTTCGGCACCCCACGATACTGAATTATTTTTGAAAGAGAAAAACAACGTCCGCGCTGATTTTCGCATCAGCTGCCAAACGCAAATCTTAGGTGATATCGTTGTCGATACAGGGTATTGGTAAGAGATTATTAAGAGGTAATTATATGGATCAAAAAGTTGAAAATTTAATCATCATCGGATCGGGACCTGCCGGAATGACGGCGGCCATTTATTCTGCACGCGCGCGCTTAGAGCCTTTGATGATCGAAGGTGAAGAGGCCGGCGGTCAGCTAATGATCACGACGGAAGTTGAAAATTACCCGGGCTTTGAGCACGGCGTGACCGGACCCGAATTGATGGCAATCATGCGCAAACAAGCGGAGCGCTTCGGTACTCGCTTCATTACCCGAAACGTCACTAAAGTGGATTTTTCGCAAAGACCTTTCAAAGTTTGGATCGGTGACAAGCTTCATTTGGCGAAGTCGATTATCATTTCCACGGGTGCAAGTGCCCAGTACCTGGGCCTGCCTTCCGAAAAACAGTATATGAGTCGCGGAGTTTCTGCCTGCGCAACTTGCGACGGCGCTTTCTTCCGCGATATGGAAGTTGGCGTAGTTGGTGGCGGTGACACCGCGATGGAAGAAGCTCAATTTTTGACTCGATTCGCGAAAAAAGTTTTCATTATTCACCGCAGAGATTCCTTCCGCGCTTCTAAAATTATGTCCGAACGCACGATGAAGAATCCAAAAATCGAAGTGATGTGGAATACGGAAGTCACTGAAGTGTTAGGCGATGGCAAAAGCGTCACCGGTTTGAAATTAAAGGACACCGTGAATGGCTCGACCAAAGACTTGCCAGTGGGCGGTTTGTTTCTAGCGATTGGGCATAAGCCGAATACGAGCCTGTTCAAAGGTCTGTTGGATATGGACGAAACTGGGTACTTAGTGACCAAACCCGATTCGACATATACAAATATTGAAGGTGTTTTTGCAGCCGGAGACGTTCAAGACAAAATCTACCGCCAGGCTATATCAGCAGCGGGCAGTGGATGCATGGCTTCTTTGGACAGCGAGAGATGGCTTGAAAAGCAAGAGTCTCACGCGTAACCACAAGCGATATTGGAATTATGAAAAACAAAAAGATCAATACGAAGGACCTCATTACTAAAATCGAAAAAGTAACGAAGGCCCGCATTGCCAGTCAGCCCGTCGTCTCTTTAGCGGACTTCCGTGATGCCGCTAAAAAAGAAGAACCCCGGGTTATTCTAGTCATCGAAGACGACGAAACCATGCGGATGGCTCTGAAAAGAATTTTTGAGTCCGAAGGTTACGTCACAAAGCTTGCCGCCGATGCGACGGCACTTTCAGAAGTCTTAGATGATACTCCGATTGATTTGATCTTGATGGACGTGGGCTTACCTTGGGTCAACGGCTTTGAACTTGCTCAGTTACTTAAAGAAAATAAAGATCTGAAAGGCATTCCATTGGTTTTCGTATCGGGTAAAGCCAGTGACGAAGACATGAAGCGTGCTTTCGAAATTGGCGCCGATGATTACGTTAAAAAGCCTTTCGACGTCGAAAAGCTTCGTAAAACGGTTCGCACACTTTTAAAAATTAACGAATAGTAATTAAATTCCGACGAACATCGAATTGATGCAATTGTGATTCACCGTCGCGGATGAAAAAGGCGTTGTTCCGACACGGGTCAGAGCTTGCGATGTTGGATCGTACGTGAACTTTTCAATCGAATTCGCGTTGACGGTGGTGCCATTCGCTACGTAGACGAAGCCGGTTGCTGAATCATAAGCAATGGCGGTAGGTCCGTTAATGACACTCGTTGTGCTGTAGGCGGCTGAAGCCGCTTGGGTCATCGTATGGGCCGTTTCATCCACGGTGTAAGCCATGACTTGATTCAGCGCGATCGTCGAGCTCGAATAAGCCACTAACAAATGGTTCATGCTGCCGATGTAAGCCATCGCCGTTGGAAAAGCCGCGATATTTGGGGAACCGTAACCATTGTAACAAGTCGAAGCCGCCGCCGCTGAACCGGTCGTCATGCCGATTCGGTTATTAGCAGAGGCTGACGAAAACGAGTGAGCATACATCAGGTCGCCGGCCTTCGTCATCGCCGTTGCCGTGATTGCATTGGTCGAGGTTGCGCAAGTACCTGCTGGGGCGCTCATAAAAGTAGTTCCAGTATTTGGAAGACGAGTTTTGCTGGATGAAAAGCGCTCTACCGCACTCGATTTGCTGATTATGATGGAGCCGTCACTAGCAAAATTCATCGAACGGACCACGCCGGTCAGAGCCGTGCCGTTCACTAGAAAGTTTTGCGAAGCACCGGAAGTTTTATTCAGAATTTCGACTCGGCGGCCACCGGTATTTTCGATAAGTACGTAAATATTGTCGGCGTCTAGGGGCGCGATCGCGACGGGCGTGTCGGTTAAGTTCGCGGTATAGTCGACGATCGTTCTGTCGACGGTGCCATTCGTTAAATTGATACGAGAAATAGTTTTAGAGGCATTGGATGCCGTTAAACCCGTCGGGGCAAAGCAGCCCCCGCTTTGAATATAAAGGTAGCGGGTCGCGCTCGAAGCGTCGTCAACTTTTTTCGGCTGACAACCTGAGCTTGCCAATAAAACCGGAACAATTGCGAAGCTCAACTTTAGTTTCTTCATACTTACTAGTCGGCTGCCAGTAAAAAAATCTTGATAACAATCGACCCGGGCTCACGTCTAGAGTCCCTAGTTAGAACCCCCAAATACACAGACCTTCGGAGAGCACGATGGCAACTCTCTTATAAATAATCTAACGCGCTTTTAGGCGCCGTTTCTTCTGAGTTTCGATTGCTGAAGATTGTAATCGTCGATCAATTTTTTTAGCTTTAGACTCAACTCTTCGGTGTGACCCAGAAAGACTAACCGTTTTGGGTTCGAAAGATCGCCGATGATTCTGCCGGTCAGGTGAACTCGATTTTCGCTCGAATCCTTTTCAAATTTGTTAATCAGAATCAACTCGAAAGGTTTGTTAAAAAAATCTTTCGGAACTTCGTCTTCTAACAGCGTACCGGTCATCGAAATATTTCTAGAATAACTTCTGAATGAGGTTCCGCGCTTCGTCACCAAAACCGCTTCAATTTTAAAATCATGACGGGGATTCGCCCGGCGATCTTTTAGCGAAGCGAGGTCGCTCTGACTCAGTCGAATTTTAACTCCATGCTCTTCAGGTATGCCGGAAAGACTCAAGTCATCGCCGTTAAATTCATTATAGAAGTAGCCGTAGTCCACGTTCTGGGCGGCATCTTCCGGCGCCATTTCGGTGTAACGTAGAATTGAACTGCTGGTTTTTTCTGGATCTTTCAGCGAAGTCGCTACCGATTTCAACATTCGGCTTGGCTCTCTAGGTTTGCGAACAGGCTCTGGCGGTTGGGCCTTCACGAAATGCTTTTGTTCGCTTTGCAGATACTCCGTTAACGGCAGCCATTCGTTCCAGCCTGGAGTCCAAATGTGGTAGCGCCCCATGTCTCTAGATTTGAAAGTTAAAATCATCATCTGGGCTTGGACCACGGACAATGGTTTCGTCTTCTTATTTTTCGCAGAGTCGAATAAGACCCACAGTTTGCCTTCAGTTTTCATAGGCTCCTCAAGCCGGTTTCCCGACTAAAGGACTTATCGGAGATTTCGAAATCTCATAAAGTAAAACTGCAAAAGATTTGATGCCGTCTAAAACTTCGACAAAAAATCGAAGGATCAAAGATAGGTGTTTGCGGTCCGGGAGATATGTCTCCGAATGGGCTTTTTTTTCTAAAGGCTTCACTGCAAACAGGCATCGTCCCTACTGGTGAGGCATCACGCCTCCTAAAACTTTTTTAATTCTGAATGATTCGAAAACGAGATATAAGTTTCTCCCTGACAATCTTTTCGGATGCGTGATGCATCCGTAAATCAGGGGCATTTGGGACAGTGTCCCCAATGGAAACGAGGTCTGTTTGCAGCGATGACTTCATTGGCGAATAACTAGTTTTAACGGCTCAACAAAAAAGACAGAACCCGAAGCACTAAAGAATTAAATAGAACTAAGGGTGCGCGTCGAGGACGTTGCTTGGCGGAACGCGGATGCAAGCGGCGACGTGCGCTGTCGCCTTTAGCTCGAGAGGTGGCACGATCTTTTTGCAATCTTCGATGGCCATCGGGCAGCGTGGGTGAAAATGGCAGCCTGATGGTGGATTGATCGGACTGGGCACATCCCCGGTAAGAATGATGCGTTCTTCGCGGCTGCGACGAGGATCCGGGATCGGAATCGCCGACAACAATGCTTTTGTGTAAGGATGTTTCGGATTGCGGTAAAGCTCTTCTGATTCGGACATCTCTACAATCTTACCAAGGTACATCACCGCAACTTGGGTAGATACGTGTTCGACCACTTTAAGATCATGAGCGATGAAGACGTAAGTCAGTCCCAATTTCTTTTGTAGTTCCATCAGCAAGTTTAAAACTTGCGCCTGAATCGAAACATCCAAGGCCGACACCGGTTCATCACAGACAATCAATTCTGGGTTTACCGCGAGGGCGCGCGCAATGCCGACACGCTGACGTTGGCCACCCGAAAACTCGTGGGGATAACGGTTCAATGCTTCGGGCCGCAGGCCCACTAAGCTTGCAAGTTCTGCCATGCGGTCTCTGCGTTCGTTCGCGGTTTTATACAAATTGTGGATGATCAGCGGCTCTTCTAGAATCGTGCCGATCGTCATACGCGGATTTAAGCTCGCGTAGGGATCCTGAAAAATGATTTGAATCTTACGGCGAATTTCGCGCAGCTCTTCGCCTTCGATGTGCGTGATGTCTTTGCCGTTGAAACGAACACTGCCAGAAGTGGAATCGATCAGTCGGATCAAGCAGCGGCCGAGCGTCGACTTACCGCAACCGGATTCGCCAACTAAGCCCAGGGTTTCGCCCTTTTTTAATTTAAAACTGACTCCGGAAACGGCTTTAACACTCGCGATTTCGCGATTTAAAATTCCGCCGTGAATCGGGAAGGTCTTAAATAAATTTTCTACTTCAAGAAGATATTCACTCATAAGCGGGAACCCTCTGTGCCAACGGGATGGAAGCAAGCAGCGTACTGCTTATCCTGCATCAGCAATAATTTTGGTTCAACCTGGCGGCAGTCATTTTGAACATTCGGACAGCGGTCCTGATAACGACAGCCCTTCGGCAGATTCAGCAAGCTCGGAACAAGCCCTTTGATAGTTTTAAGTTCCGTTAACTTGTGACCGGTTTCAAAATGCGGAATCGAATCCAGCAAACCTTTTGTGTATGGATGCTTCGGACGATAAAAAATATCTTCCACCGTGCCGTACTCAACAACTTTGCCGGCGTACATGACGACAACGTCTTTGCACATTTCTGCGACCACGCCCAAATCATGGGTGATCAAAATCATGCCGGCGTTAAAATCTTTTTGCAACTTGCGCATCAGATCGAGGATCTGCGCCTGAATCGTTACGTCCAACGCCGTCGTGGGTTCGTCTGCAATCAGCAATTTTGGATCGCAGCTGATGGCCATCGCGATCATCACACGTTGGCGCATACCACCTGAAAGTTGATGCGGATATTCGTCGTAACGTTTTTCCGGGGCGGGGATGCCGACTTTGCGGAGCATTTCAATCGCAAGTTTTTTAACGTTGGCATTCGATAACTTTGGATTGTGTTCCGAAATCGCTTCGGCGATCTGGTTGCCGCAGGTGTAAACGGGGTTCAAAGAGGTCATCGGTTCTTGAAAGATCATCGCGATATCGTTTCCGCGAATGTGGCGCATTTCCGATTCGTTCGCCTTCAGAAGATTTTTGCCGTTAAAATTAATCTCGCCAGATTCGATGCGACCTGGGGACTGAATTAAGCCCATCACCGAAAGGGAGGTCACCGATTTCCCACAACCTGATTCGCCAACGATTCCGAGGGTTTCGCCCTTCTTCAGGGTAAAACTTACGTCGTCCACGGCGAAGAAAGTGCCATCGTCGGTGGTAAATCGAGTTTTCAGATTTTTAACTTCTAAAAGATAGTCTGAACTTATGTCACTCACGGTTTGGTTTCTCCCGCCATTTAGCCCTCAACATATACAGGGGCTAGAGCTTTGCATCAACGATTAATCAGACCCAAAACCAGTTTCTGAAGATCCGCGTAGTCGTTTAAAATGGCGACCGGGCCGTAACTTTCTAAGATTTCCATCTTCGTGTAGCCAAAACGAACCGCGATCGATCCCACCCCAGCGGCCCGTGCCGCTTTCATGTCCGGAGTTCCGTCGCCGATCATAAAAGTCGTCGCTGAATCACGATCGGCGCGCTTCATCATTTCAAACAGCGGCAGCGGGTGGGGTTTGCGCTCGGCCAAAGTATCCGCACCAAAAATCCCGATCCACGGAATCTTGTCTAGGCCCAAGTGCCGAATAATTTTGCGCGCGGGATCTTCGTTTTTGTTCGTCACGATGCCCATCGGGCCTTCGTAGTGGTTCAAGAACTGCAAGACGCCCGGAAACGGTTTTGTGTTGTGGTACATCTCTTCTTCGTAAGTTTCCAGGAACATGTCTTCAACGTGTTTGTATTCAGCTGCAGATGCCCCGACATATTCGGGGAAAAAATCAGCGAGCAGTTTGCGGAGCCCATCGCCAATGTGGGCGACAACCACTTCGAAAGAAACGTTTGGCTTTCCGTGATGCGATAAAGTTTTATTCAGCGCCACCGCGATGTCTGGAGCGGAGTCGATCAATGTGCCATCGAGGTCGAAGATCAGGAGCGGTAAAATCATATTTCATTTTAGTTTCTCGTGCGTCTTCGGTCAAGCCTGTGCTATTTCTAACGTATGCGCATAGATATTCCGAAAGCCCAAACTTATATTGAATCTCTCGCTTCGGCCGAAGCGCTTAGTAAACGAAAGTCCCGCACCTTTGCGGAAGAGCTCGGCCTCGGCAAAATATGCATCTCACCTTCCGAAGGTCATCTGCTGGCCTTCATGGTGCGCACGCACGAGTGTCGCAAGTTTGTTGAAATTGGAACTCTGACCGGTCTTTCTGCGCAGTACATAGTCGAAGGCATGGGCGGGCAGGGAGAACTTTGGACGCTAGAGAAAACGGATTTGCACGCGAAGAAAGCGATCGAAGCCTTAAGCGGCCATCCCTCTGCGAAGCACGTTCACGTGATTGTCGGCGATGCTCGAGTTACTTTAGAAGCCGTAAAAAAGAGTGGGCCCTTCGATGGAGTTTTCATCGATGGGAATAAAGCCGCGTACGGGGACTATTTAGCGTGGGCCGAAAAAAATGTGCGACCGGGCGGATTGATCGCGGCCGACAATGTTTTTTTAAGCGGCGCGGTCTGGGGAGAAAACGAAGGTCAAAGCCAGAGCTTCAACGACAAACAGGTCAGGGTCATGCAAGAATTTAACAAACGACTTGCAGACCCGACCCTTTACGACAGCGTTCTTCTACCGACGAAAGAAGGAATGTTCTTCGCGGTAAAGATGTTTTAATTATTT
>JACMRP010000026.1 GCA_014376325.1 Pseudobdellovibrionaceae bacterium | reverse complement strand
CTTTGCCCGGCGCTGGTGGCGGGCTGTTGAAAATGGGACTTTGAAAAAAATCTTCCGCTTAGGTATCCCGAATGGTCTTACTTATATTTTTGAAGTGGGTGCATTTACTTTGTCTTCGGTGATGATGGGATGGCTCGGGTCGGGTCCGCTGGCGGCTCATCAGATTGCGCTTAATTTAGCGGCCGTTAGTTTTTTAGTCACGGTGGGTATCGGCGCCGCCGGATCAATCCGCGTTGGCTTTGAACGTGGCCAAGATCGAATGGACTCTGCCCGCTTTGCCGGTCGCGTAGCAATTTTTTTAGGTGCTGCATACATGCTCGTCAGTGCCGCTTTCGTCTATGGCTTCCGGGAATACTTAGCGAGCTTCTATACATCAGACCCACAAGTTTTAATCTTTGCCGTTAGTTTCTTAGGTGTCGCTGCGGCCTTTCAATTTTTTGACGGCGTGCAGGCGGTCGCGGTCGGCGTGCTGCGCGGTTTAGAAGACACCAAGTGGCCATCGGTACTAGCCTTCATTGCGTATTGGATCATCGGACTGCCGATCGGATACTATTTAGCTTTCGAGCGCCAATGGCAGGGCGAAGGCATCTGGTGGGGACTGTTCGTTGGTTTAGCCTTCATCGCCATTTTCTTGACCATCCGCTTCGAAAGATTGATTCGCCGAAGAACTTCGGGGTAGGCTTTCGCTACACGATTCTCTTACAAAGGAAGCATCATCCATGAGCATTCTGAAAACGATTCCGTTGCTACTAATATCCCTATTCCTTGTTCAGTGCGCTTCGAAACACAAAGCCCAAGATGTCGATACCGATATTAAAAATTCGGCGGCGGTCGATTCTAACTCTGTCATCGGTATTAAAGACGGAAACATGGTTTACCAAAATAAAGTTTTGATGAACGAAGAACTTCGCAAAATGGAAGTCGACGTTTACAATTTAGAAGCAAAGGTTTACGGCGGCCCCCGCTACAACGACAATCGCGGACTTTACGGCGTACTGAAAGACTGCCGTGCAGAAATGAGCCAGTCTAAAAACGGTGGCGGCGGCAAGCTTGCATGGACCGAAAAACGCGAATACGTGACGCCGAATAAAGACTTTAATCAAATCGGACTCGAAAAGAAAAAAGACATCGTCGGACTCAGCGAAGAGTACCTAAAAGATCGTCTAGATCGCTTTAAGACCTACCGCGGAACTTTAGAAAGCCGCGAAGAAGAGTACGAAACGAAAGTAAAGATGTGCGAAGTGGAACTCGCGGAGCGCAAAGCAAAACGTGGCGTTGCTGAATAGGCAAAAAAAACCCACATCCTGGTGCGGATGTGGGTCACAAAAACTTTCTATAATAACTGAATTAAAAGTTCCAAGCCTGGAAGCCGGTCTTTAACTTCGCAGTTTGCTTTGCAATGTCAGACAGCTGCTGACCGCAAAGTCCGTGGAGCATGCCTTCAAGGTATCCTGCAGACGCGTTCATAGTATCGAAATAATCGATCGTGTCCGCGCTTAGGATCAAGCGTTGTTTCGGATTCGTACTCATGAAATTATCGTAGAAGTGCTTTCTTGAGTAACAAGAAAACAATCCCAAAACAAATCCCGGATTCGGGTTCGAAGGAATGTTCGCAAGAACATGCTTGATCCCCGTGCGGCGAGGTTCGTAATAATTGTCGTAATCCGTTTTCATGTGGGAGTTCAGAACCGGTGGATTAAAATCTGGTCCGCCGCCGTTACGGGAGTGACCATTGTAAAATACGACGTCGGCCGTTTTCAGTCCGCCGAAATAATTCGCTTCAGACTGTTCGGTCATCATCTTCTGACGTCCGGCAAGTTCGCCTTTATTTTTTGCGAATGATTCACTCGCAGAAGCGTAAGTCATCGTGATACGAACCAAAACTTTTTCGCCGTTGATTTTAACTTTTTTCTCAAACACGATTTTGCCGGAATTAATATCGCCGCGTTCCGAAAATCCGCAAAGGCGTGAAGCACGGCCCGTGCAAGACCCGATAAGGGCGTATCGCATTGCTTTAAAGGCAGAGATGTCTAAGCTTGGTGAATAACCATAATTAGTGTCGCCAGATTTGTGTTCTTCACCCGTAGAATCATCGAAATATCCGAAAGCGTAAACGATATCCAGAACGCCATCTTTTAACATCGGGTTGTACATGGATTCGCAACCGCCCTTGTCGCGGAATGGGGTGTTGTTAGAAACATCCAGCAAATAGTTCTTTACCATGCTGGGCATCCACTGATCATAACCGTAAACGTCGGCGTTAGCCTGAGTTCCAATGAAGAGCGCGAAGATCACTAAAAATTTGTTCATACAGTTTCCTTTACCCGGTTGAATAATGATTATTTAATTTGTTTTTGAATCCAGTCGTACATGAAAGCCACTTTGGTCGCGTGAGCGGGTCCGTAGCAGCTTCCAATTCCGTTCGGAAGTTTCGGTCCTTCGACGGCCGAGTTAATACCAACTTGCTTTACCGAACCGTTCTTGGAAGTTAAAAATTGAGGACCACCCGAGTCACCTTGGCAAAGCTGCTGGCTAGATCCCGCAACCGTGTAGTAGCGATCTTGGTATTGGTTGTATAAATTGTCGACCGTCAAGGTGCCACGACGAAGAGTTCCTATATACTGGTAGAAATCTTCACCGATCACACCTGTATAATTCTGAGAACGCCCGAAACCGTAAATGGTGACACGTTGGCCTTCGTAGTTTGCGTATTTATTGTCGTCGAGGACCACCGGTCCGAAGCCAGCCGGAATTGCACCCTTAATTGGTAACAGGGCCG
Source organism: Pseudobdellovibrionaceae bacterium (assembly GCA_014376325.1). Next base: position 5,213 of record JACMRP010000026.1, on the reverse strand, counting down.
CGTCGTGATCCCACTGTCCTTCTTTATTGTATTCGGGGTGTTTCATCGCGTTGCCGCCACGGACACTGTTTTTTACGGTGCTAGTTTTAAGGCGGCGAAAATCGTAAACCGTATCGAAAACAATGTTGGATCTAGCCACGCCTGCAATCAAATTCGTATCGAAACAGTGGCCCGCCGTTAAGACGAACTTTGGTGATACGATCGTACCGGTACAAAATGCTAAGAGCAAACCTCTCGCATCCATCAGTTCTATCAACACAACACTTTTTGATTCGTAGGTATCACGAGACACCGGGCTACCATTAATGACTCGACTGACGGAAGCGGTTTCCTGATTCCACGTTTCGCCAGAGTTTTGGTTGCACGCAATCAAAGAACACAAACTGAATAAAGTTAGAAGGCGCAAAGAAACTTTCACTCATCCCCCGATAAAAAAATCTCGCTAGAGCCGGGAACCTATTCGAAGAATCTATAAAAGGGACCCTCGAAAACAGTGATTTGTAAAAAATCCAACCGAGTTAATGCGACAAAGCCCCGGAACACTCCGAGGCTCAGTCATTTCCAATCTGGTTCGACTACAGCAATTTAAGATCTTAAATTCCTGAGCGGAATGTTGTTACCATCCCAGGACATAGCCAAATATAAGCGGTGCGCAAATCGTGGCGTCGCTTTCAACGATGTAACTTGGTGTATTTGGAGCAAGCTTGCCCCAAGTGATTTTTTCGTTCGGAATCGCGCCAGAATAAGAGCCGTAAGAGGTTGTCGAATCTGAAATTTGCGCGAAGTAGCTCCACAGTGGTACGTCTTCGTTGCCGAGATCTTGTTCCAACATCGGCACTACGCAGATCGGGAAATCGCCGGCGATTCCACCACCAATTTGAAAGAAGCCAACCGGATTTTTGCGCGAAGCACTCATGTACCACTCCGCCCACGTCTTCATGTATTCGATACCGCCACGCACGGTATGAACGTTTTTTACGTCGCCCTTAATGCAGTGGCTGGCAAAAATATTTCCGAGAGTGGAGTCTTCCCAACCCGGAACGACCATCGGAAGATTTTTTTCCGCCGCGGCCAACAACCAAGAATTTTTCGGATCAATTTGGTAAAACTGCTCTAGCTTTCCTGAGAGCAAAATCTTGTACATGAATTCATGCGGAAAATAAGCTTCGCCTTTTTTGTCGGCGTCCTGCCAATATTCCAACACTACTTTTTCGATTCGACGAATGGCTTCTTCTTCTGGGATACAAGTGTCGGTGACGCGATTCAGATGGCGCTCGAGCAGTGCTTGTTCATCTTGCGGAGTCAAATCACGGTAGTTCGGGATGCGCACGTAGTGATCATGGGCGACTAAGTTAAACACATCTTCTTCGAGATTTGCGCCGGTGCACGAGATCGCGTGAACTTTGCCCTGACGGATCATTTCTGCAAGCGACAAACCCAGTTCTGCAGTCGACATCGCCCCCGCGAGTGTCACGAGCATCTGGCCTTTGTTTTCGATATGCTTTTTATAACCGACTGCCGCATCTTTCAGCGCCGCCGCGTTGAAGTGACGATAATGATGATCGATAAACTGTGTAATGCCGCCGCTTGTGCTCATGCTAAAATACCCCACTGGTTTTTTGAAAAACCAGTGATACCAGAACAGGGCTTAAAGACAACAAGTTTGAATGGCTTTTTCTATCTCTTCTTTGCGGCTTTAGGTCGCTGCTTGAGATCGGTCGCGGGCTTTTGCGCCAACATCGCTTTCGAGAAAAACCCACGCTCTTTCTTCAGGTCTTCGAACTTTGCGGCGGTCAACAATTCGCCCATGTCCTGACTGACGTAGTTTTTGTAAAACGGCTCGTGAAAATCCACCGGAAACTGATCCAGCGCCCATTTGTAATGTTCCGCATCCTTCGTCTGAATCGAATCGACCATGCCGAATTGCCCACCCGGTTTTAGCAGACGGAAACTTTCGGCGATCACCCGTTTGCGCACATCTAGCGGCAGCTCGTGAAACAAGAAACAGGAATAAACAACGTCAAAACTTTCTTCAGGAAACGGGACGTCTTCGGCCATCGCTTGCAGAAAATCGACACGTGAAAAGTTTTTTAGATTTTCGCGAGCTTTCTGCAGGTACGGCGAGCTAACATCCGTCGCGATTATTTTTGCTTTCGGAAACGCGAGCGCCATAAACTTTGTCAGCCGCCCCGTGCCAGCCGCGACTTCCAGAAAACGAAGCCCTTCGCCGTCGCCCGGATATTTTGCTTTTAGCATGGGGATGACAAGTCTGCGCATGGCATCCGCGGCTCCCGAAAATAAAATTTCAACTTGGTGCTCGTAAAGCTCCGCTGATTTCTTAGTTAAGTACCCGTCACTTTGAAAGTGGAAGTTGCGCTGGAAATATTCCGGAACCTCCGAGAAATAACTTTTTGCTTCTGCACTGAAATCATTGTGATTTTTTGACTTCCGCCGTCGAGAAATAAAATAACCATCCATGATGATTTTTGGAACCCGTAAGAAGTGTTCCATCATGCTTTCGGATTTGAGCACTTCCGAGGGGTAAATTCCGTCCACGATGTTTTGGTTGTCTTTTTTAAGCAGCTGAAACATTTCTTCAAGCGCTTTTTTAAACAGCACGGGATTTTCGAGGGGGTTTTTGCCGGTATTTTCGCCTGTCGCGAGTTTTTCGATGATCGGGAGCGCCAGTTTTTCACCGGTAAAAACGGTGCTTCGGACGAGCGCTTTGCCGAGAGCCCAGCGCGAATTTAGTTCTTTTAAAAGATTCATACGTTCACCCTATTTCTTTTTTTTAAACTCCAGGTAGTGGTGTCGGACTCCGAACAAAATTGTTCCGATTCCAAACAAAATCACGATCCCAGTACCACCGAAAAAAATTATCATTGCCATTATTGCACTACCGCAGCAGTTTCCGCAACCTGCGGAGCTTCCGTCTTTGTGACGGTTGCGAGAACTTGGCGTACGATCCAGGAAGCAATGTGCAACCCGAACGCTCCCGTGACAAAACTAGCGGTTCCCCAGATCACGTTACGGTGATCGCAACTGTGAAGGTTGTTTTGATTCTGTGGACATACACATTTGAATCCTTCGCCATTGTCGTAATGAAGCTCGATCGGCTGGATCGGCTCTTCATCAGAAAAAACGGCTTGAACGCCGAAGGGTCCCTTCGAAGGCCAGTCATACTTTTGGCGCAAGATTTTGCGAAGTTGCTGAGCCATAGGGTCACCGTAAGTATCCGCCAGGTCTGCCATTTTGATTTGCGCAGGATCTAAACGTGCCGCCGCTCCGGTGCTCGTAATAACACGGATGCCGCGTTTTAAGCACGTATCCAGCAAGTGAGACTTCGCGGTCAGGTTATCGATCGCGTCGATAACGAAATCTGCGGTGTTCGACAAAATCATCTCCGAATTTTCGGCATTGTAGAATGCAGAAATCACTTCGACTTTCATCTGTGGATTTATTTTACGAAGGCGCTCACCCATAACTTCGGCCTTCTTTTTACCGACCATACCTTGGATCGCGTGCAGTTGGCGGTTCGCATTTGTTATGCAGACTTCATCAAAATCGACCAACGTAATTTTACCGACGCCGGATCTAGCTAAAGATTCTGCGGCCCAGGAACCAACTCCACCAACACCGATGATCATCACGTGGCTCGATAGCAATTTAGCCATCGCGCCGTCGCCAACTAATCGCCCCATGCGATCGAAACGCCGATGAAGAACGTACTTGGTTTCTGGTGGCTGAAGCGGTTGGTTTAAGTCTGCAGTCTGATTATTTTCTATCATATCGAAACAACCTTTTGAAATTTTGCGTGGCTAAATCCAGAACATCGTTGGTGGGCATTTCCCGGAGCTCCCCGATTTTGGCTGCAACATCCCACACTGAGGCCGGCTGGTTCAAGCTTTGTTTGAAGCGCGGCGGTGGCTGATCTGGAGAATCACTTTCTAGCAGTAAATATTCCAGGGGCATGAGCTTCACGACCTGATGCAGCTTTTCGTTCTGCGGCCAAACAACCGGCCCACCCAAGGACAAGTAAAGCCCGCGGTTCAAAAAGTCCTCGGCCTTACCCCAGTTACTGTTAAACGAATGCACGAGGCCTTTCGCCGCCGGAACTCCCCAGACGTCCATGATCCGGATCGCTTGCTCATGCGCTTGGACTAAATGCAAAACCATGGGTTTTTGAATGGCTTCGGCAAGCTCTAGTTGGTTTTCGAATACCTCAATCTGTCGTTCGCGGGAGTCCTTCATGATATTGGGACGGAAATCCAGGCCCATTTCTCCGATCCCGAGCGCTTTCGGCAGAATCGGTGCGAGTGAATCGAGGGCGATTTCGCAGAGATCCTCATCGTGATCGGCGACCCAGTAAGGATGCAGCCCAAAGCACAATCCAATCTTTCCCGGGAATCTAACGGCCAGGTCCATCTGGCTTTGCCAGTCTTCTGGACCAACGCCCCCTTGCATGAAAAAACCTACGCCCAATTTTTCAGCTTCGGTGATGAACTGATCGACGTGAGTTTCTAAACGTTGGTCCGCTAAATGGCAATGAGCATCGATCCACTGGCTGTTCGTCATGGAAAACACGATAAGACAAATTCACGACTCTCACAATCCATAATGTTGCCGATAAGATGAGGTATAGCGAAATTTATTTATTTTCTACGGAGAGAAAATGAAACAAGAAAAAATTCAGTTGGGTTACGAAGTTATTGTTGAAAAAGGCCCGGTCGCGAAGCCGGTTTCTCTCGAATATTGGAAAAATCCAACACAGAATACCAAATGGACCAAGACGACACCGTTTAAGTACCGAGCGGATGCCTTGGTGGGTCTATCTTTAATTAAATTGAATGATTACTTAAGAAGTCCCTTGATGAGCCCCGAGCTTAATTTCAATTACTGCACTGAAGCTTGGCGTGCGCTCGATCCCCATTACGAATTGTACCAACGCTCCACTGCCCGTGTGAATTCTTTGAAGGAGCACGCGCCGAAGTGTGATCCCCACGCGATGAAGGCACTCGAGAACTCTCTGGACGAGATCATCACGAATGCGCAAAAACCTTGGGGCGTGGACCTGAAAGAACTTTTCGCGATCAACGATGCGATCACTCACTTTGAAAATAAAACCGGGACACATCTAGTTTATCACTTCGGTTTGAACTTTTCGAAACCCTTGACCGAAAAATTGCATTTGTTATTTTCGATGTTGTTTCATT
>JACMRP010000237.1 GCA_014376325.1 Pseudobdellovibrionaceae bacterium | reverse complement strand
TTTTTTTCAACATTGGACTTCTGAGAGTACTCTCTCAGAAGTAACCGACGAGCCAAAATCCTCGTGATATGCAAGAGTAGCATCGAGGAGGTGTTCGCACGGTCCCCTCACATCTCCCAAAACTAAAAACCCACATCAAAGCTGTGTGTAATAGAAAGAGAGCAATCTCGGCTTTTTTTCTATTCGATTTCCGAAAAAATTTACTTATTGCTGACTGGCTCTGGAGCACCCGTGCAAGAGAGTGAAGAGATTTTTTTGTCTAAGAACAATGCCCAGTCACGAGTGTTCCGACGGATGAGTTCATCCTTCAAACGACCGACGACGGAAGGACGCGGCCCGTAAGTTCCGCTCGTCGCGGAATATCCGCGGCACATGTCCACTAACTCTTGGTCTTCGGAACGGTTGTCGTAAATGTATGGTCCGATCATTCCGCAGAATGAATCCATCGCGACTAAATGGTCTACCGCAGTCACCCAACGACTCCATACGTCCTGCATTTCACGGCAAGTGTTGTCGTGCTCAACAGTTCCTAAAGGCAAGTTCTGCAAATTGAATAACACTAAATTGTTTGCGTCTTTCAAATCCGAAGGTCTGATCGGCTGGCCCATATTGCCGGGCTTTCCCGAATTCATTAACGTCGTCCAGCTCGGAGTCATCTTGTAGGCGCGGGCGCGCAGCTTTGCCAAACCGTCTTGGAATCCCTTTACGTCTGTATTGTGCTGGCCGCGTAGGAACTTGAACCACTTCATGACCGGGGAGTCCATACCCATGGTGCGTGAAGCAAGCAACCCACGGCGCAGGCGAGCCATTTCGACGTCGATCTGTGACTGAGTAATTTTAGTCGCGTAGTCACGAAGGTTGTCTAAAGAATTCGCTAGGCGATCCGCTTGCAATTGTTTTCCAGAAAGATTGTCCATGCGGGTTTTCAAAAATCCAAAATCGCCCGAATTTTTGACCTTGATAGCCATCTCTTTTTGGGCGAGGGCGACCATTTGCTTCGAATAGTTGCCTGAATTATCGATCGTTTCGATCAACGAGCGAGTAATCTTAGCGCAATTAGAGAAATCTGATTTTGCGGTAAACTGTTTATTCATTCCGTTAAGGCTCTTGATCGCGAAATCCGCGCTGGCTTTTAGGGCCTTCGCCTGACCAACGCTGTTTGTGCCCGCAGCGATCATCGCATCGTCAAGGCTTCCCAAAAGCTGTGACACGTAAGATTTTTTGTCTTTAGTCATGCTGGCAAGCTCTAAACCGAGTCGGCAGATCTTGATGTCGTCACTCGTGTTAGACAAAAACTGTTTGTCGATATTAAGTTGGGCTTGCGCTTTGCTTAAGTCCGACTTCATTTTGTTTGAAGTCTGATCCAAGAACTGTTTTCTATTCATCACGTCTTGAGTCTCTTTAGGAAGACCTTTCATGCGCGCGCTAAAAAGATTTCGCGAAGCCGTGATGTCAGCAGAAATCAGCTTAGTTTGCTCGGTACGTCCCTTAATAAGAAACTTGTATTTTTGATCGAGGCGAATGTACTGGCATGTATTTTCGATGATTGCCGTTCTGACAGAAGCATCGTTGATCTTAACTGAATTTTCTTCGATGATTTTACCCATACTGCTGAGCGCGCCCGTGATGACCGAACTTCCAACTAAAAATGGAATCGCGGCAGTTCCGCCGGTCATTTGTGCTGCCATCAGCGCATACGGAGTTAAACCGTTCATAATATTGCTGAGAGACGTAACGACTTGTCCGCCGTCCATTTGCTCGCGGCAGTTTTTCTTTAATAAATCAGATTGCGCAAAACTTGTTGCCGTCGCATTTGCAGCGCGGATCGCGATATCGACTTTTTCTACGATCATCGCCGCGTCTTCGCTCTGAACCGAATTCGGATCATCAACGAACTTACGAAGTTGAGTGACAGAATCTTTGATCGCGTTGTTATTATCGACGATGGCCTTTACGTCCATCTTTCCGGATCCACCACAAGCTGGGGATTGCACTGCAGAGTTCAGCGCGTTCACTGCACTTAAAATTTCTTCGTAAGGAGTATTTTCAAAAATATTACAGCGGAACTCGTCGTCGACCATCGCGCGAGTCATTGTTTGCGCATCTTTATTATTGTTATTTCCGCTTCCGTTGTTTGTTCGGAAACCACCACTATTATTGCGGTCGTTGCCAATACCGCCATTAGTGTGGCTGCCGTCTCCAGCTCCAGCAGTGTTCTTTGAATCAGGTTTGTCTGACCTCCCGCCAGAGCCGTCGTTCTTGTCTTTTTTAGAACCGTTATCGTCCGTTTCGGTATCGATCGGAAACAGCACGTTGACCAAGTCTGGATTAATATACGAGCGCTCGATGGGCAGCAAACCCGTGTTAGATTCATTCTGACCGTTCAATGATCCTTTCGCCGCAAACGCGGGCGTCTGGAGGGTCAACGATAGAACGAACGATATGCCGAGGCGGCCGTAATGTACCATTGTCAGACCTGATTTCATGATGAGAACTCCTTTTGAACACGCAATGATTCAAGCAATAAGATGCACAGCGAGTGCCACTGTGCTGTCGATCAGAGCGTCTAAGGCGAAGGCAAAACTGTATCAAGCTTAGACAGAGGCCTAAAATGGTCCCTCCCTAACAGGGACGAGGACCAAATTCGGCAATCTTCAATCTTCATAATCACCTACGTGGTCTTCACGCAAAAATACGGTGGCCACCATTTTGCTCCATATATAAGGAGAGCGACCCGGAAACCACCACCTACTATACTGGAGCCTCCACCTTGAGAAAACTGACGGAATTCAAAGCTCACATAGTACTTCACAGATCCCGCGTCGTTCGTTTGGGACTGGCCCTTGCTGAAACCAAGTTCCCCCACATAGACCGAGTCGCGCTTGAATCCTTTTTGAAATTACACGATTTTTCTAAGACGCTTCGTTCGCCGACCAACCTGAAGGTTTTCGGCTATGAAAATGAAAGAGCCCCATTGGAGCGGCTTTTCGATTTTTACGGGAGAACTTCTAAGACGGCAGAACAGAACATGCAACTCTACGGCGTTATCAATGACATAAATTCGATCGACGACCAGATCGCTAAAATTTATCTGACTCCTCTGAGCTTAGATGCTCAAAGCCTTCAAAGCTTCTACAATATCGAAAAGGTCGCTGATCTTGTCGACCGCAGCCTGGATCCTCTAGCCAAAGAAGAGTTCGGTCATCACATGATATTAGCCAGCGAGTTTATTCAAGATACGCATCTTGCGAATCTTTCAATGTGGCTTGAAGAACGATATTCGCAGATCACCCGAGACTTAAGCTTCCACTCGTACCGCAAAGCAGAGTAGACTCAGATTCGATGAAAAGACTCTTCCTTGCTATCGCGGCTCATGATGGACTGGAAAACACCGTTTCCCCCATAATGAAAAAATTGAGAATCAACGCGGATAAACGCGAATTGGATGTTAGATGGAATCATCCTTCGCACTTCCACGTCACGCTGGTTTTTCTAGGAAACACGGCCGATATCCGAATTCCTGAATTAGAATTGGCAATTGATGGCGTGTCTGCGGTGACTCCGCCGTTCGACTTGAAAATAACCGGGATGGGCGCATTTCCAGATGATGTCTCCTCGCGGGTCATTTGGTTTGGCGTTCAGAATTCAAAACATCTTCGTTTTTTTCAGGAACAGCTTCTAGAACAACTCAGAACTTCTCGATTTCCGGTTGAAAATCGCGACTACTTCCCCCATTTAACAGTCGCACGTTTTCGAAATCCGACGAAAACCAAAGATATGACATCTCCGTTCGTTCGTAAATCCATCGCAAAGATCCCGGTAACGGAGATCGTTCTTTACGAAAGCGTCGGCGGTCCGCCGTTCAGAGTCTATAAGGCTTTAAAAACTTTTAGTTTGCGCGGAGTTCGCGAAGATTCCGAATCTGCTGATTCGACGGATACTACTGAGTCGACTTCTCAAGAACCTTCTTAAGGGCTTCCTGATCTTGTTGTTCGGGGCTGGCGCTGACTTTGCCTTCTCTAAAAGACAAGGTCCTTTGCGCTCGATCCACCAAGAATTTATTGTCGGCCGAAGATAACACACGCTTCAGACTTTCAGGTTCTCTCAGCGATTCGATGGCCTGCCCGCGAAGAACTTCCTCTTGCGTCGTTAATCGAGATTCTTTTAACTTAGGAATAGGCGTTGAAGCGATTAGTTCAAGGCTTTCTTGCGCCTTCGCGAGAGAGCTTTCACCAAGAATGTAAACAGACAAAAATCTTTCATCGCCGCCAAGTTGAATGTTCAGTGCTTTTTCTTTTAGGATCGGGACTTGCTCTTCCCGGACTTGAGCCGCCAGGTCTTTTAATCTTTTTTGAACTTCGTCAGGCCGGTCCGTCAGGTGCGACATCGACTCCGCTTCTTTGCGAATAAGATCTGAAAAATCTTTGGCATGCGCAGGGTTCGACGCGGGGGTTACTTGGCTGCTCGGCACTCCCACGACCGCTATTTGATTTGCAGGAACCGCTTCCGGAAGCGCGCTTTCGATTTCGCTCAGGTATTTACCCGCAAAAAAGATCGCAACGACCAAAGCAACAATGATGAGTGCCTGCAGTTGTTTCACTATTTGACCTCAAAGGCATCGTACAAGGGGACACTGACCATTTCGGTGTAGGGGCCGACATCCATAACAGTTTCACTCCCGTTAGCGGTTAATTCCACGATCGCGCCTGACTTTTTCAGAAGCAAAATGCGGTTGCTAATATTGGCGACACTCAGATTCTCAAAGTCCCAAGTTTTACCGGTTTCGGTAATTTGCTGTCCTTCAGGATTTACGGAACGGACTTTGCCGTCTTTCGCGATTAAGAAATAACCCCGCTCACCCGATGGAAGCGCGGTCGCGGTCTGTTCAATATCACCAGAAACATTTGTCGGCAAATTCCATGTGCCACGAGGAAAGTTGTAAGTGGCCAACTGATTTCCTTTGGTGATCGCAGCGACATAACGTTTCTGATTCGCATCAAACTCTTCGAAATCCCGCAGTTCTCCTAATTGAGACATCTTCAATAATTTGAAATAAGAATAATCATCGTCATTTCCGGAATGGGCGCCGGTCAGCTCATACATCTCGAGCGCGATCGCCTGCAGGCCATTAAACAAAGAGGCCCCGAATGAAGTCCGCTTCATTCTTCCAATGAAATCATTGCCTTCACGCGGAAGCTTTTTGCCCGCATCGAAAAGAACGGGACCCGATTCACTCATCGCAAGGATCGCTTCACGCTGGCGCATCGGTAAAGTATTGAACACGAAGTTTGCGCGGCCCATCGCCATTAAACGCGCCATCGCTTTGTAAACAGGGTGAAAGTTTTTACCCGCAACACTGACGCGAGCGTAATACTCCATCTCTACAGCGTGTGATCCAGATTGCGCGTAA
>JACMRP010000025.1 GCA_014376325.1 Pseudobdellovibrionaceae bacterium | reverse complement strand
GGATAGGCAATTTGTTCGGCGGTGCTGGAAACTTCGGCCGGGACCGACATGTCCTTACCGAACACGACATCCCACTTGCCCATGCTCTCCGTTTGAAAACCACGCACACTCAGAGTCTGAGCTGCGGGGAGGTTCATGCCTTTGACGTAATCAAAAACAATTTGCGGATTGTTCATCGCGCGGCAGGCGGCGTTGTCGATACTGACCGACACGGCTCTTGCGCTCATCAACGGAGCGATCGTTAGCGAGAGGTAACTCACTAATTGCTGCGAATGATACCAGTGCCCGACGTATCCGATCTTAATCGTATCTGCCGTCGGATCGATATTGAGCGCACGATAATCTACGCCTTGATCCACCTTCTGTATGGTTCCGCAGTCTTTTTGTTGCTTGAGCCAAATACTGCAACCGGCACTGAAACCCGCGTGCTGATTGGCGGGCTCAGTGCCCATCTCGCAAATACATGCGGTGTTGGCACTTGCAGAACTACCCACGACCTGGCCGACGAAAAGCATCGCCGTCATCAGAGCTGCTTTCATAAAAATCCCTCCTTGGAATCTTTTAGAATTTTCTTATCAATAGTCAGAGGTTTATTCAGACCCAACTTTGAAGTCAAACCAACAGTCCTCTCAGGGGAGGTCCTTACAATATGTTCCCACTGTCGTGTCTCATTCAGAGAATTGCTAATCACCTAGCTATACACTGTCAAGTTTCTGCACGACCTAGCCGATTGTACTAAGACGTAGGGCGGTCTCTGATTTGCAATGACAGAGGTTAGTCACTGCGCCTGAGAGTGGCTGTATTTGGGGGATTCATGAGAAGGTACGTGTTTGCAGGTTTTGCGTTCTGCCTAGTAATAGGATTCCAAAACTGCTCTAAAAATAATTTCGCAGATATGAACACCACGGATGCTTTAGGCAATCCGGTAGTTGGAACTCCGATCGAGAAGCTCGATGTGTCTCAGACTGAGACCGTTGAAATTCCTGAGAGTTCTTTTCTAGAATCAAAACTGCAAGCCGACATTCTGCAGACGAAGTCGACGTCAAACTTCACGACTCATCATCTAGAGATAGATGTTAAGACGGGTGTGATTCACGTGATCGAAGAAAATAGCGGAGATTCCATTTCTGGCATTCAGTACTGTTTGAATAGCCAAGACCTTTATACTTTGGGCTCGATCTTAGCGGCTTCGAAAATTTGTGAAGAGAAAATTCCGGCACAGAATTCCAGCCAAGTTTGTACAATGGAGTACAAATATCCATACGCGAAGCTGCACATTTTAAATTCTGAGCCTGTAGCGCTGGGCGAAGTTTTTAACGCTTGTTCCAGTGGTTTTGATCTTTGTGGTGACCGCAAAAATCAACTTCAAACATTCTTGGGCCAAGTGCAAAGCAGCCTGACCGCAATGAAGTGCGACTTTCAAGTCGTAGGACAATAGACACACCAAGCTAGAAAATTCTAAAGACCGAGGATTTGCTGAACCTTTTTAAAGGCTTCAGCGATCTTCGTTCGGTCTGGCGCGGCTCCTTGAGCAAAGTCAGGACGTCCGCCGCCCTTACCGCCCATGACCGCAGCAACCTCTTTCAGTAAATTTCCAGCAGAAAATTCCCCGCTGATATCTTTGCTTACGGAGACGATCACGGGATGCGACCCTTCGCCGTGACCCACGACAACCACGATGCCCTTTTGAATTTTATTTTTAAGATGATCCGTCACTTGCGCGAGCACATCACGATCATCCAGGGTAACGTCCGCCAAAATTAATTTAGCAGCGCCTGTCTTGGAGTTAAAAGTTAAAGCACGGCTAGCGAGGTCTTCGATATTAATTTGGCCGCCCTGAAGTTTTTTAATTTCCTTTTCGAGAGCACGAACTTCGTTCTTCTTAGTTTCGATCCATTGGTCGACGCCGTTGGTGCTTTGGGAAGATGTAAAGTGGGTCCACGCCGAATCCAATCCCGCAGCAACGCGCGCTTGTTGATTCTGCTGCAGACCGTACATCGCGTACTGAACGGCATAGTCGCCGGTCACGGCTTCAATTCTGCGAACACCCGCACTGACGCCACCTTCAGAGATCACTTTGAACATACGAATTTGCGCCGTGTTTCGTACGTGAGTGCCGCCACAGAGTTCGCTTGAAAAATCGCCCATAGACAAGACGCGAACATCATCGCCGTACTTTTCGCCGAATAAAGCCATCGCACCCTTGTCGATCGCTTCTTTGTGTTTCATGTTTTCGGCTTTTACTTCGTGAGCTTTACCAATTTCAGCATTCACCATCGCCTCGACCTGCAAAATTTCTTCAGCGGTCATGGATTTGTTGTGAGTGAAATCGAAGCGGGTCCTTGTTGCATCGACGAGTGATCCTGCTTGACCGACGTGGGTGCCGAGCACGCGACGTAGCGCCGTGTGCATTAAATGGGTCGCGGAGTGATTCGACATCGTATTTCGACGAACGCTTTCGGAGACGCTTGTGTGCACGTCATCGCCTACTTTGATTTCGCCATCTTCGAGTTCGACGTGATGTAAATGAATATCCGAAGACTTAGTCGTGTTATGAACTTGCGCGATCGATGACTCAGTTTTCATGACTCCTTGATCGCCGACTTGTCCGCCGCCTTCAGCGTAGAATGGTGATTTGTTCAACACTAACAAACCAGACTGTCCGGCCTTTAAACTTTGAACTTCTTTTGCGCCATCAGAAATCGCGATGACCTTGCATTGTCCACTCATGGATTCATATCCGTAAAAAATCGTAGCGCCGTTTTTTGTTCGGCAGTCTTGGGCAAACTTAAGGGTGTGGGCCTCATCGGCCTGCATGCCTTTGCCTTTCCAAGAAGCGCGGGCTTTAGTGCGTGCGGCATCCATCTCTTTTTCGAATGCGCCTTCGTCGACGCTAAGTCCCTTTTCGGCGGCGATAAGTCCGGTCAAGTCGACCGGAAATCCAAAGGTATCGTAAAGCTTAAATACGATTTCGCCGGAAAGCGATTTAAGACCCTTTGATTTTGCTTTCGCGATCTCTTCGTTCAGGATGTGGGAACCTTGATCCAGCGTCGTCATGAAGCGCGTTTCTTCGTCTTTAACGGTACTGATGATGTGAGCTTTACGGTTTTGCAACTCTGGAAAAACAGTGCCCATGTGATCGATCATCGATTCCACCAAGCTTGGCAAAAAAGAATGTTTATCATTCAATTTGTGACCGTAGCGAATCGCTCTTCGCATGATTCGTCTTAAAACGTAACCGCGGCCTTCGTTGGCAGGGAGGGCGCCGTCAGCAATTAGAAATCCTGCAGAACGACAATGATCCGCCATCACGCGAATCGCGGCGGTGGTCTCTCGTGCTTGGGGATTTTTTGCAAGGACGTCGACATCGGTCACGTACTCAAAGCCACCAATCTTGCACGCACGCTCTATCATGGGTGCGAATAAATCGGTGTCGTAGTTATTAAACTTGCCTTGCATGGCCGCGACGATCCGCTCAAGCCCGGCACCGGTGTCCACAGAGGGCTTCGGCAGGGGGGTCAGCGTCCCTGGAGGATTTTCGAAATACTGCATGAACACCAGGTTCCAAATTTCGACGAAGCGATCTTCACCGGCCTCGATACCTTTAAAGGGATCAGACTCTTTGCCGGCCTTCGGGCCGTGGTCGTAAAAGATCTCGGTACACGGGCCGCAAGGGCCGGTGTCACCCATCTTCCAAAAATTATCTTTGTCGAAACGGAAGATGCGTTCCCGCGGAATGCCTTCTTGCGTGTGCCATATGTCTGCGGCTTCGTCGTCCGATAAGTGAACGGTGACGTAAAGTTTTTCTTTTGGAATCTTTAGCTCTTTCGTTAAAAATTCCCAAGCGAAATGAATCGCGTCCTTCTTGAAATAATCGCCAAAAGAGAAATTCCCAAGCATTTCAAAAAAAGTGTGGTGACGGGCAGTGAAACCCACATTTTCTAAATCGTTATGTTTTCCGCCGGCACGAACGCACTTTTGCGAACTGACCGCGCGGTTGTAATCACGTTTTTCTAATCCAAGGAAAGTATTCTTAAACTGATTCATTCCCGCATTGGCAAAAAGCAATGTTGGATCGTTCTCTGGAACCAACGACGAGGAAGCGACGATCGTGTGACCGTTCTTTTTAAAATAATTAATAAATAAACTGCGAATTTCAGAACTTTTCATGAATCACCTTTTGCACGGTTTCGGGATCGTAACCCCGGGCTTCGAGGAAGCGGGCCGCGCGTATTTTATCTTTATTGAGAGCCGTCTTATTTTTAACTTTATTTTCCAAAAGGGCTAGCGCCTTTTCGAGCTCTAGGTCCCAATCTACGCTGACTTTGGGCAGCCCTTTCGCTGTCAGGTACTGATTAATGTACTGAATGCCCTTCAGCTTACGGTGCAGCTGCTGCACTTTCTGTGCGGAAAGCTCGTCGGCCGCGAGGAGCCATCCCTTTTCGAGGGCCTTCGAAATCGTGGCGTCTACGGCACTGTCAATTTGCGATACGGAGGTACCGCTGAACGTTTTAATCAATGCCTGTCGTAGTTTTCTGCGGAGTTCGAATTCAGAGTGCTCCCGCACCGCAAGAAGATCCATCGCCTTTTGCTGCGCAAAAACTAATGTTTCTGTAATCCGGGTCGATCTCGCCATATGAGGTTTTTAGCAGATTTTCGCGATGGGGACCAGACGGGAATATTTTGGATTTTAGAAACGCGCCGCAGGATGAATTTCGAAGTCGATGGGCTTTAAGGTTCCGCCGTTGGTCTCTTCATGGGAGCAAGCGGTCAGTCCCACCAACAGATCGGTGTGGGCTTTTAGCAGGATAAAATCTCCGGACTTGGACAGAGGCCGCTCGATTTTTATTTCGCCCGCGGCAGCTACCTGGACATTCATGAAGATATTAAATGTCGTCGAGATTTGGTCCGGTGTAATTTTATGGGCCGCGAAATTGAGCGCAAGATTTTCATGACAACTCGGATGGTAATCTTCGGACTGCGCAACGATTTGAAACATTTTAAGACTGCAAGGGGTCATCAGAAAATCGTGTCGTCCACAACGGTCTTCCAATATCTCGAGCAGAACGTTGCTCCGGTTAGAATAAAGTTTGTGGCCCGTGGTCAAATAAATGGTGTCGTTGTAGTCGATGCTTCTTCCGGCCGAAAGACTTTCTGCATTGTCGTGCAAATTAAAGCAAAAAAGATCAGAAACTTGCTCTCCGTAAGGGTCGATGACCTTCAGCACTTGGCCCTTGAGCAAAGGGAAACAAACACCTTTTTGAATGTCGATCCGTTCTTTTCGAATCATAATTCAGACTGAGTTTCGGCGGAGGTTTTTACAGTCTCTGGTTTCAGACCTCGATGAAACGGACATTTCCATTCTTCTGAATTATTCTTTCCGGAGA
Organism: Pseudobdellovibrionaceae bacterium; assembly: GCA_014376325.1. The sequence goes on along the minus strand of JACMRP010000025.1, from coordinate 837 downwards.
ATTGAATAGCTTCCCATTGGTCGCCGTATAATTCAGCCATAGGATTTGCTGCTCCCTGATAGGCTATGTCTCTTTTTCGGTTCAAGTGAACCATTGGATCGTATCGGCCGTGCTTCTGTAATTCTCGGAACTGGTCGTAGACATTGAAAACGAGCGCAGGTACCGAAAACTGGCGCGCCTTACGCGAACTTTTCGGATGCATCCCGACGACGAAGAACGCGGTTCTGTCCAAGCTGAAACAGAAGTTTTTATCTTCCGGATTGTCGCTGAATTCAGGGTCCCATCGATGGCTCAGACCTTCGACCGATGACATGTAGGATAACTCTTTCCACAGGCGGGATTCAAATTCCTCTTCCGTCATTTCGGCGGCGTCGTCAAAAATGGCAAAGAAACTTAAGTAAGCAGATTTGGTTCGGACGTACTCATCGCGAAAGCGAATAAGGTCTTTGGCCAGACGCTCGCAACTGCTGCCAGAACCAAAGCCAGAGTAAGTCTCGAGTTGGTAGTCATTCTTCGCCATGGCTGCGATAGCGGCGACGCAGGGATAGTTTTTTTGCTGAACGAGTTGGCGGATGTGTTCTTCGAAGAGGTGTTTCATAGCCCGACAATGTAGCAAATCATCTTTGCAATCGTTTCCGGATGTTTGGCATATTTCGTCGCAACTAATTTGGACGCACCTACCACTCGTATTTAAAAAGCATCTGAGTCTTGTTGTCCGAGGTGCGGTGCTCAACGCCTAACTTGGTGTTAGAGCTGAGGGTTTGGGAATAATTCAGTCGCGTATTGCCGGGATCGGCCGTCAAATCTAAACATGTTGATTCGCCGATATCGTATTTC
>JACMRP010000236.1 GCA_014376325.1 Pseudobdellovibrionaceae bacterium | reverse complement strand
CATCTTTTTATTGAATGCCGGAAGATCTTCCGGAGTTCGACTTGTCACGAGTCCCTGATCAACGACAACTTCTTGATCCACCCACTCCACACCGGCGTTTTTTAAGTCCGATTTGATAGATGAAAACGAAGTCATCTTACGACCTTTTAACAAGCCCGTTTCAATCAACGTCTGCGGTCCGTGACAGATGGCCGCGATGGGCTTACCGGACTTCAAAAAAGTCGTCACGAATTCTACAACGTTTTCATCCTGGCGTAATTTATCTGGATTTAAAACACCGCCCGGAAGCATCAGGGCATCGTAGTCTTCTGGATTCACGTCTGCAATCAACGCATCGACGTCAACGCTTTGACCCCAATCTTTTTTATCCCAGCCTTTGATAGATCCTGCCTTAATTGAAATTATTTGCACCTCTGCCCCGGCAAGTTCTAAGGCCTTCTTCGGCTCAAGAAGCTCCGACTGCTCAAAACCATCTGCAGATATAATCGCCACTCGTCTTCCATTTAATTCTTCTGACATAAGTCCTCCACCTCCAAAGGTTACTTGCTGGTCATTCAGTTTATGTGGCGGCAATGTCTTGATTTCTGGAACTAGGCCAAAAAACTTCGATGACAAAGTGTTTGCGGACTCGCACACTATTACTTATGAGAAATAATAACGCATCCCCCTGCCTGTTGCACATTCCGTTGTCCAGCCTCTTGCCACTGCTGCTGCTCGGGATGGTGCTTTGTTTTCCATTTCTGGCGAACGCACAAACGATCACAGCCGGACTTTGGAAAGCGAACACCGAACTGAGTGTCAATGGCATAGCCCTGCCAAACATTCCGGTGGAAGATTGCATCAGCACGAAGGAAGCGAAGGACATTCGCAAATACCTTCAGGAAAACTTGATGCCAGAAACGAGCTGTAAAATTACGAATTGGGATTACGCAAAACCAATGCTCAAGGCCTCACTCTCGTGTGACGGGAAGCAGGGAAAAAGTCAAGGTAAGCTCAGCGGGAAAGTGACCGAGAAAAGTTTCGACATTACAGGAAATTTATCTGGCGAGCACGTTTTGATGGGATCGGTCGACATCGCCATCAAGTACAAGGGCGATTATCAAAAAGACTGTAAACCAGCCCCTTAGCAATCCCTGCGATCTAAAAATCACCCGCACTACTCGGGTATGATTTTGATTTCTAGATTCATAATTTTATTCTCACTTGTGATATCTAACTTGACGGATTTACGTTCGATCCGAAGCCCTTCCCCTTGACGCCCCACTCAGTGCAAGTTCGTGATAAAATTGAATGTCGAGTTTACGCTATTAAAGATCGGTGAGAAATACCCGTTGAAAAATTCGTAGCCATTGATGGAATCCCCCGTCGCAGAACATTTCAGCTGGTTTGCGATATACGCTTTCGCGTTGAACGTTGACCAATCCGTCGTGCTCAATAAACCACGGTTCGCGGCCGAAGCCGATGGGATGCTGAACGTGTGCGCCGATCCAGTTGACGACACCGTGAAATCTGTTCCGGTAGTGGCAACAACAAAAAATTGCGCCGTTGTCGAAAGACCGTTCAGCAAAGAAATTCCTGAACCGGCTACGCCCAGTGAACGAACCGAAGTTCCGTCGTAATATTTAATCGTGCCGGTATCGTACCACATTTGACCCGCGGTCGAGCTCGGAGTGGTGTTCGCGGACAGTCCGAAATATTTACTTGCCGACATGGAGTGGTCGCAGAAACCGCGACCTCTTGGATTTTGGTGACGGCGTTCGTGGTTTTAACAACGGCCAAATCAATACGGAGCATATCGCCCGTGCCGTAACCATTTAATTTGTAAGCTTGAAGTGCGGACGGCGTCGGATTAATTTTTAAAGCTGGAAGATTTTGTGGACCGTTGCCGTCACCAGCATCGAAAGAAACCATTAACAAGCGTGGCTCGTTATCGACCGCGGCTTGGAACGTGGTGAGCGGAGCGACACCGCAAGAAACGCCGGTATAAAGTTTTGTGTTATCAAAAAGATCATAAACCGTCGTCAGGGTCCCTTCATAACTTTGAGTCGAACCTGCAGCGTTGTCCCCGATATCGAAAGAGACTGTACCACCCGAAGCAGTCATGTCTAAAGTGCGGTTTTCTGTGTAAAGCAAACACTGGAGATTTACAACGTACAAGGCTACGGAGAAAGTCACCCCGGGCGCAGTCAACGGAGTGATTCCGCCAGCTTTCAAAACCCGTCTGGTGTATGTGATTCCTGAATTTGCGTTCATAGCCGCAGAGGCCCATAGAGACATCATAGAAATGATGACCAAACAAAACTTTCGCATAAATGTGCAGGTGTGATTCTTTTCCACGTGTTAAAGATCGCATAACTTCGTGTTCGGCTTTAGCGAAATGAACAAAGAAAACAGAAAATTAACTCGTGTGGTGGTCAGCTTTTGAGATTTTTCTCAAAATGAGTTTTGGCCGCAAATTTTGCCGATCTGACTCATCCCGGGAATCTATTTACCCTCATTCCTGATGCACTTGACTAAAGACTGATCGAAAACTAAATCATTCTCAGATGAAAACAAAAATCAAAGTCCTGATCACTTGCGAGCACGGCGGCGTAAAGATTCCCCCGGCTTTTAAATCACGGTTCAGAACACACAGCTCGCTTTTGCAAACGCACCGAGGTTCGGACATGGGAGCGCTCGATCTGGCTAAAAGTTTTGCCAAGCGTTTGCGAGCACCGCTGGTTTATTCGACGACCTCTCGATTGCTTGTGGATCTAAACCGATCGGTTGGGCACAAGTCGTTGCACTTCGAACCGATTCAGGCGCTGCCCGTCAGCACGCGCGAAAAAATCATTGAAAAGTTTTGGCGGCCGTACCGGTCACGGATTGAATCGATCGTCGGCAGGTGGGCTCAAAATCGGAATAAAATTTTTCATATTTCTTCGCACAGTTTCACACCGAAACTAAACGGCCACATCCGACAGGCCGACGTGGCATTTCTGTATGACCCTGCGAGGATGGGCGAAGTGCGATTAGCAAAAGCATGGAGTTCAGAACTCAAGCGACTTAGGCCAGATCTACGTATTCGAAGAAATTATCCGTACCAAGGTAAATCGGACGGCGTGATGAAGAGCTTTCGTCAGAAATGGAATGCGAGCACCTACATAGGAATAGAGCTTGAGGTAAATCAGGCCATGCTGATCTCAAAAAATAAGTTTTCGGGAAAACTCGGGGAAGATCTGATTTCTTCGTTTTTGAACGCGACGGTCTAGCCGCGGCTCTTCATTCGCCAACGCAGGACTTTGGTCGCGCAGAATAACAAAGTCAATCCGCAGGCCACGCCGAACTTAGACGCGACCAAAAAAAGTAAGGCGTATCCACCTAGTCCCAAATAGATAAAAGGCAAACTTTCGTAAAACAAGGATTCTAGATTTGCGTTTGGCCGACTCTCGAAGCCCATTCGCAACACGGCGATCCCGCAAAGCAAAAGAACTAACGCAAAAGCAATAAGTATTGGATTCGGGTGCTCTACGGAAAGCGCGTAAACACCGATCGCGACGTAGGCATACCGCTTTAGTTCGTAAAGGAACTCTTCCCAATCGCCCATTTTATACTCCACGCACAACCTTCCCTTCACGCTAAGGGAGCTTTCGATTTTTAGCAAAGAGCAAAAAAAAAGGCCGGTCCAGGGACCAGCCTTTTCTATTCTGAACAACTAACTGCAAAGACTACTTTTTGTCTTTTGATTCAGCATCAACTTCAACGTTTTTATCAACGGTGCCATCTTTGTGAACTTTTGTAGTTTCAGTCACGGTAGCATCGCTTTCGTTGCCGTGAGCGTCTTTCATTTTTTGCTTGGTTTTTTTCTTAGTAGTTTTAGTACCGGTGATGATGTTCTTAGAAGTGTCTACTTTTGTAGAACCGCTAGCTTCTTGATCCGCTGCGAATGCGAAAGAACCAACCATAACCGCGCCAGTTACCAATAGTGCCAATTTCATACGATCTCCTTTTACTAGTTCATCAAGCTGAAGAACCCGTTGTTGTTGT
>JACMRP010000235.1 GCA_014376325.1 Pseudobdellovibrionaceae bacterium | reverse complement strand
GAACTGCAGGGCGGCGGATTTTTTAGAGTCAAAAACTGCACGAGTCTGAATCGGGCTTCGACCCGGCGGCATCTCGTCAATTAGCGATACGTCTAAGTCGCCGTAAACGGTCATCGCGAGCGTTCGTGGGATTGGCGTTGCGGTCATCACTAAAAAATGCGGCGACTGTCCTTTAGATTTTAAAACTCCGCGTTGTTCGACGCCAAAACGATGCTGTTCATCGATGACGACTAATGCTAAATTTTTAAATATAACTTCGTCTTCGATCAGGGCATGGGTCCCGATCAGCAAATCGATTTCGCCGGCTGCGAGCTTTTCTAAAAGTTCTTTGCGTTCTGCCAGTTTTGATCGACCGGTTAAAAGCGCCGTGTGGACGCCCAAGGGTTCTAAAAGTTTTTGCGCGTTTTTAAAATGCTGTTCGGCCAGAATTTCGGTAGGAGCCATCAAAGCGCTTTGCAATCCGCTTTCGGCAACGTAAAGTGCAGCCATAAAGCAAACCAGCGTTTTGCCGGATCCGACGTCGCCCTGGACCATTCGATGCATCGGCGATGCAGTTTCTAAGTCTGTTTTGATTTCATCGAATGCCCTGAGCTGCGCCTGAGTCAGATCAAATGGCAGAGCCTTCAGCATTTGTTGATTTTTTGTACCCGCATTTTGGATCGCGATTCCTGCCTCTTTTTTAAATCCGGTCTTCCGTGAAGCTAAAAACAACTCGAGCCAAAAAAATTCTTCAAAAATAATTCTTCGGTGAGCGGGCGTTTTTAATTCAGCGTACTGGGTCGCGAGCTCGGGTTTGGGATCATGCAAGAGCTGATAGGCCTCCCTGCGTGAAATAAGCTCATACTTTTTAATTAAGCCTGGCGGCAGTGCTTCGGGCGTCCAATCTTCTTCCGCGATTTGCTCCATCGCGCCCTTGATGAACCTGTGAATCTTCGATGTGCCAAGTCCTTCGATTTCGGTGTACAGCGGGATCAACGCATCCTGATCTTCTTCCGCGGGATCGATGTCACGTATGTCTGGATGGTGAAATTCAACTTTGCCGCGATAGTCAGTCAATTTGCCGACAACGCGCACTTCTTTGAACGGCGTAAATCTTTCGAAATAACCCTTGTAAGGGACCCGAAAAAACTTGCAGCGAATCTGTCCCGAGGCATCGCGCACGATCACGTCGTACATTTTTCTGGAGGACTTTCCCATATTGATACTCTGGACCGAAACCACTTGAGCTTTCAGACTAACGATGTCGCCGATACGGAGACTTGCGATATTTCTGGCCGCGCGCTGATCCTCGTAGGCCCTCGGGTAAAACTCAAAGAGCTCTCCGACGGTCTTGATTCCGTGTCGGGAAAACAGAGCGGCCAGCTTGGGGCCAACTCCTTTGAGATATTGCAGAGACGTGTCTAGACGAAGGGCCATGTTGACCAAATTTCCATCTTTTGATTTTCGAGTCAATCAATCCATGGAATAATTATATCTATGCAGCAAAACGATTATTTCCGAATCCGCCTCAGCACGATCCGCCCATCCAGAGCCACCTCTTTTGACATCTTCGTCCTAATCAACGGGCAGTTTGTGCACTACTTGAAAGCCGGCGATAAAATCTCTGAATTGAAAATCGACACGCTCCATGGTCGCGATAACGGCAACTCTTTTTTCGTAATGAATAGCCAAAAGCAAGAATACCGCGACTGGGTTCGCGACGAGATGAATTCGGACGACCTGAACCCATTTGAAAAAAGCAAAATCTTACGTGAGTCTTCAATTGCGCTGATGGAAGACCTTTTCGAAAATCCGGATGTCAATACGGCGCTGGATGAATCCCGCCCGATCATCCAGAACTTTATCGACTTCATGGAAACTGCGCCCGAAGCGATGGGCTACATGATCAGCCTATCGGGCCATGATTTTTACACTTACAATCACTCTCTGGATGTCAGCATTTACTCTTTGGGCCTTGGCCAAGCGCTTGGCTTCAACAAAGTCGATCTTGAAGAACTCGGCGTTGGTTCACTGTTTCACGATATCGGTAAGCGAAATGTCGCGCTCGAGATTCTGTGTAAAAAAGGTGGTCTTGACGATAACGAGTGGGAACAAATGAAGCGGCATCCCCAGTACGGATTAATGATCCTAAATCAAAACCCGAACGTCAGCGACGCGATCAAGGCCGCGTGCTTCGAACATCACGAAAGCTTTTCGGGCAATGGCTACCCGCAGTCCATCTCTGGTCAAGAGATTCACCCCTTTGCCCGCATCGTCGCGATTACCGATACCTACGACGCTATGACCACGCAGCGTTCTTACAACGTGCCCCTGAAGCCGCTGGACGCCGTCACGATGATGAAAGAAAAGTTAGCCGGGCGTTACGATCCCGACTTTTTGAAAGCGATGTATTCGGTCCTTTTCAAAATAAAAGGGGCCGCATAAATGCTCGGAGTTTTTCTAAAATCGAGTTTTATTTTTTTGATCATACCGATCATCACGCTGGCTATCGAACCTTCTAATCCCATCGGCATCTGCGATCGATTTATCGGCGAGCAAGAGAAAGCCGAATGCGTTGCGAAGACCTCGAAGTCAGACCTCGACTGGTACGCGGCTTCGGCTTGTTCCCTACAGCAAGAGGACAAAAACTTTCACGCTTGTATAAACGAAATCCAGCAAGCGACGTTCAACCCAGAAGCGTTAGAAATCTGCGCGAAAGATTCCAATATGAGCGATTCGCAAAGATTTTTGTGCATCCGAAAAGTAAAAAATCGGGATTACACTCGTGTGCAAATGAAGAAATGCGCCGACAACGCATCGATGGACAACGTGATTCAATGCCTGGGGCAAAATTCGCAGCCTCGTAAACCCGCCTCCGTCAAAAATCCGGCCGGCTTCCAGCCTTTGGATGTTCGCAAATAAAACAGTTAAAATGTGAGCACTCTGCGGAATCAAACGCGAGCACCTTTCATATTTTCATTGAATTTGGGCCATAAAAAGGCACCGAAACTGTCCTTATCGCAAACTTTTGAAGACTGCCAGTAGCTTTCAAAACACTATCTAAGAATCTGATATTTCTAAGTTATTATAAATATAAACACGCGGCGTCTATAAAATCATGTTGTTTATTGTTAAGATTTTTTGACAAATCTTTGGATATTTGCTCCAATCGGAGCATTATATATACCGAAACATTGCACAATGCGATCATCGGCAACCAAGAGGGTTTAAAATGGCAGAGACTAAGACGGCTTCAGAATTTTTAATTTGTACGTTTAACGATCGAAAAGACAAAAACCCACGCTATTCTCTCCGGGCTTTTGCAAGATCTCTCGGCGTTTCCTCCGGTCAACTTTCAGAAATTCTTTCCGGCAAGCGTCCCCTATCTCATAAATTAGCACGTCGGATCGCCATTGCCCTTGCGCTGACGGAAGAAGAATCACAGAAGTTGATTTTCTTGGTTTCTCAACAGAGCCAGTTCTTGGATATGGCCGGACCGAATGCGCGCCAACTTTCTGACGAAGAAATCGCTTTGATGTCCATCGCAAAAAAATTGGACGCGGCGAAAACGTCCGACGAGACAAGGTTGAACGCGACCGATAACTTTCTTTTCAGCGAGATGGATCAAGAGATCGTCCTCGAAGTTAAAAAAGCCATTCGTAATTTCCGCAAAAAACTGAAGAAGGTATTGGATGCAACCGATCGTCGGGCTTCCAGCATGATGAATATCGAAAAGGCCATGTAGTTTTATTTAAATTAGGTACCGACCGCAAAAGCCCCGAGAAATCGGGGCTTTTTTTTAATCTAGCCCTTCTTCGTTAGACCTTTGAATCGTTCTTCGATTGTTTTATTCTTAGATGGCGGACTTCAGAATCAAACCCGTTGTAATAAGATCGTTGGAGGCACCGAATGAAAATACTCTCTTGGGCAATCGGTATTTGTTTACTTTGCACTGTTCCCGCATTTTCTGCGACCCGCTCGTTCCGTGTCTACTCTTTGAAACAAGTCACCTCGCAGGTCGATCGTTTGTACGGTGCGGACAGGAATGCTTTTGCAACCTTGTTCTGCCGTGACGATGCGGCCGAAGTTATGTTCGTCGATGGCCGCATTCCTGAGCTGGATGGAGTGAACTTTTTCTTTGAGTCCCCAAAAGCATGTTTTGAAGCACGCGCCTTGATCCGAAGTTCGTACAGGAACTGCACGACGGAGCTTTCTCTAAATACTCGTTCGCTCGCCGCCCAGGTGAAGGCTTCGCACTGCCAATAATTACTTTCTTTTGAAGATAACCTGTTCGTATCCACCGGCAAAATTTCTAGTATTGGCGTAGCCGAGTTTGCGCAGTGCCCACGTCACCGCTGCGGAACGCACCCCGTGATTGCTGATCAAGTAAACTTCAGTCATTTGCGTCACGCCGGCTTCGTTCAGCGCCTTGACGACCAAAGGGTTAGGATCCATTTCGTCATTGTAGAATTCGCGCCAGTCTATGTTCTGAAATTTAAATTGGCGAGGAGTTCG
>JACMRP010000234.1 GCA_014376325.1 Pseudobdellovibrionaceae bacterium | reverse complement strand
ATGCCGAACTCGCTTCCGGAGTGAGTTTAGTCGGTCCTCACAAACATGATATCGTGTTCCTATATGGGCAAAAAGACTCGAGATTTTACTGTTCACAGGGGCAGCAAAGAGCTATCATATTATCTTTCAAAATGGCTCAAATTGTGTACCATAGGAAGGCTCACGACGTTTATCCGATTTTAATGTTGGATGATGTTTTATCTGAACTCGATCAACGAAAACGGGATTCACTGATTACGTTTCTACACGAGATCAACACCCAGATTTTTGTGACGACGACAGACCTGTCTCTCCCCAAGGAGTTTTCTTTGGATGAGGTGACCGTACTAAGAATAAACAACGGGCAAATTTTTCAGTGAATTTAAAACTGAGAGGAAATACGCGTGTCAGATCAAACTATTGCTTCGCCTCCTGAAAACTCATCTTATGGTGCAGACCAGATTCAGGTGCTCGAGGGACTAGAGGCCGTTCGCAAAAGACCGGGGATGTACATCGGCGATACCGGAACTCGTGGCTATCACCATCTTGTGTATGAAGTTGTGGATAACTCGGTAGACGAAGCTTTGGCCGGTTATTGCAAATCAATTCAAATCACAATCAACGCCGATGAATCCATTACGGTGGAAGATGATGGCCGCGGAATACCCGTCGGTGCTCATAAAAACGGTAAATCCGCTTTAGAAATCGTCATGACAGTTTTGCATGCTGGTGGAAAATTTGATGGCGGTGGTTATAAAGTTTCTGGTGGTTTGCACGGCGTCGGCGCTTCGGTTGTAAATGCCCTTTCTTCTCGCTGCGTGGTTGAAGTTCGTCGCGAAGGCAACGTTTGGAAACAGCGCTATGAAAAGGGGACCATCATGACCCCTGTCGAAAAAGGCGAAGAAACAACGAAGACTGGAACGACGACCACCTTCAAACCAGATCGTGATATTTTTAAAGACGAAGGCATCACTTACGATTTCGCAACGCTTGCAAATCGATTCCGCGAATTAGCGTTTTTAAATGGCGGTCTGCATATTTCTTTGAAGGATGAGCGCACAGGTAAAAAACAAGACTTCCAGTACGCGAATGGCGTCGCGGAATTCGTTCAGTTCATGAATCAATCTAAAAAACCGATTCACAGCGAAGTCGTTTTCTTCAAAGCAGAAAAAGAAGGCGTGGAAATCGAAATCGGTATGCAGTGGAATGATTCTTACTCAGAATCCATTTTCACGTATTGCAATAACATTAATACGCACGAGGGCGGCACGCATCTGATGGGCTTCCGATCGGCGTTGACCCGTACTACGAACCAGTACGCAACGGAAAAAAATCTTCTGAAAGATATGAAAGAGAATCTCGAGGGTGAAGACATCCGCGAAGGACTCGCCGCCGTCATCTCCGTAAAAGTTCGTGAGCCTCAGTTCGAAGGCCAAACAAAAACGAAACTTGGGAACACCGAAGTTAAAGGCATCGTTGAATCGATGGTAAATGATAAACTTTCAGACTGGATGGATCGAAATCCAACCGTCGCTAAGAACATCATCATGAAGTGTGTGGAAGCAGCCCGTGCACGGGATGCCGCTCGCAAAGCTCGTGATCTAACTCGACGTAAAACGGCGCTCGATAGCGGATCTCTGCCAGGTAAGATGGCGGACTGCCAAGAACGTGATCCCGCAAAGTGCGAACTCTATTTGGTAGAGGGTGACTCTGCCGGTGGTTCCGCAAAACAAGCACGCGATCGTAAGACGCAAGCCGTGTTACCGCTGAAAGGTAAAATTCTGAACGTCGAAAAAGCGCGTTTCGACAAAATGCTTTCCAACGAAGAGATCAAAATGATGATTTCGGCTTTGGGAACCGGGATCGGCAAAGACAACATCAACGTTGATAAAATCCGGTACCACAAAATCATTATCATGACAGACGCCGACGTGGATGGATCACATATCCGTACGCTGCTATTGACGTTCTTCTTCCGACAGATGCCTCAAGTTTTAGAACGCGGTTATATTTACATCGCGCAACCACCGTTGTATCGAGCAAAAAAAGGCCAGTCAGAAATCTACCTGAAAGATGAAGCCGCTTTAACAGAATATCTTTTGAGTTCTGGTTTGGGAGCTTTCAAAATTAAAGGCAACGAAAAGGCGACGGAAGCCGACGTTCGTAAAATGATTTTGAGCATTCAAAAGTTTAACAACTTATTGAAGTCTTCTTCGGCAAAATACGATCAGGACATTTTGTATTTCTTCCTGACCAAGGTTTCAGATCTAGAAGGCACCTTGAGTAGCGAGTCTAAACTGCGTGAGGCCCTCAGCGATTTCGAAGCTTGGATTCAGGCCAATCCGAAATTCGGCGTCACCGAAGTCAAAGCAGAATTTAAGGCAGACGACAACGGCAAGCCGGCAGCGGAAATTTACACCGTTCGTTACGCGGATCGTATGACCACAAAATTTAGCGCCGCGAATTTAAATGCCCCCGAAATTATCGAGCTCCGAAATCTTTGGGCTAATATCCAGACGGTGACCAAGTTGCCAATGGCGATTACCCATGGTGAAAACGAAACGCCTTTTGAAAACTACAACGATTTCCATCATCACGTAATGGAAGCGACTAAAAAAGGTGTTTATATCCAGCGATATAAGGGCTTGGGCGAGATGAATCCAGAACAGCTTTGGGACACAACGCTGAATCCAGAATTCAGAACGCTCCTGCAGGTAAATATCGATGATGCCGTCGCGGCCGATGAAACCTTCAGTGTTTTGATGGGTGAACAAGTGGAGCCTCGGCGCCAGTTCATTCAAGAAAATGCT
>JACMRP010000233.1 GCA_014376325.1 Pseudobdellovibrionaceae bacterium | reverse complement strand
TACTCGAGGGTGTATCGTTAAATCCTCTATTCAAAACCGAAAGTGAAAAGGCGCTGATGATAAAGTCGTTTTAGGGTTACCTGGAATCACTTTCACAAACTCCAGAGGGCAAAGCCATCGCCAGCATCCTTGGTGACAAAGGATCTTGGCGCGATTCAAACAATCATGGCATCTGCCGACGTTCGTGAGCTTATTAACAAAAACTTTGTCTATTACGTGGCCCAAACTTTAAAAATGTCGAACGAGGCTCTCGTCAACTCCGCAGTTTTTGCAATATCGTCTAGAGCAAATCACGTTTTGGATACTGGGGGGCGCCCGCAGATCTTCAGCGTGTCGAAACTAAATTCAGCACCAAATTAGAATACTTGAAAGATGCGAAGTCGCAAAAATTTCTTTCGTTAGGTGAATCCACTTGGGCCAAAGTTCTCTCTCTGTCTCCAGCAGAACCGGGGCTTTCGAGTAGCCTCGCAATCTCGCGAACCATGCGGTCGGCGGGCGGCTGGAGTGACTTACATCCGACCCTGGTGTTGAAGGCTGCGGGTTGTGAAAATATAATCTACGTCGCCCGCAAAGGCGATGAATCACCGTTCGCGCAGAATGTTTTCCGACGTCTTACAACCGCGATGAAGTGCACAAATTGGAATGATTTCAGTGTTCCGAAGGACGTGAACGCACTGATCGAGGACTCAATGCGCGCGCCGGTCATTCACGGACCACTGTGCAAGTAAGGCTTAGGAAAAGTTGGACATTTTTATTCGCGAAGCTTATAAAAGCCCCACTTAAAAAAGGTGGGGTTTTTGCGTTTAGTGCAGGTTTTTTATTTTATATTTTCGCTGATGATTGCGATGGGTTTCGAGGCGACCGCGGGACCCGCTGAATCCGCAAGAGCTTGCAAATTGTTAGCGACTGATTACTACTCAAAAAGTGAAAAAGAAGAGATTCAAATTCTGTGTCGACTGCCGGCTCGGACCCAACTTCGTCTGCCAAATCAATACTGGTATAGGCACTCTGACTATCAAAAATTTATTCGCTCACATCCACTAACTCCGCAAGCGATCGCGATGTCCGATCTCGATGACGCTAGAGTTAGTCGGATTTTGAATCATCCGAAGGCTTGCCAATTTTACTCAATGATTTCGCCGAGCGTGCAATCAGGACGCGTCGTTGTTAGAGAAAGAGTTCGCATCGTGATGGATGCTGAAGATCTATTACTGCAATGTCAAAACTTTGCGTCCTCGATTCGGAACGGTGGCGTCGCGGCTTGCGGAGTGATCGAACTTGCGGGTCACTCGACCCAGGCGGTCGGTCTTGACGGGGTGCTTGATTTTGAAGTTCAGAATAAAGATATTTTAAAACAACTTGGTTCGTGTTTTCGAAAGATTGTACTGCCGAATGGCGGCGTTGTGACGAGCACCTGCGGCGGGGAGCGCGATTCCGATGGAATACTGCACTACTGGCGCGGGAAGGCGCCGGCGCAACAGGGTTTGTCTGATATTTTGGGTTTACCAATAATCTCTGGCATCGGACCCGTTCGTTTCGCCAGCGAATTCGGTGCGAATGGTGCGGCCGCCGTCGGGGGCTGGACCTTAACGTATCCGCGAAAGGTCGTTCGATGAAAAGGTTCTTGTTACCGCTCTTTTTAATGACGGGCGCCTGTACGACGTTAACAAAACCATTTCTTTATGAAGCGAACTTGTATTCGAACCGGGTTTATATCTTGGGAACCGTCCACGGTGGCGTGCCGATGAACGATGTGCCGGCCGATGTCCTAAAGAAATTTGACGACAGTAAAAACATCATTGCCGAAATAGATCCCGAGCGGGCCGAACTCAAAGAAAATTTTCGGCAACAATGGACGCGGGAAGAAATCGAGATTGGTGCGCTTCTTCAAGATGTGCAGAAAACCAATCCCGGATTTGCAAAAGGTCTAAGTCAAAAATTAGGGATTGCGATTCCAACTGCACCGTTGATCTTGGCAGATCCCCCGTTAAAGTTGAGCCAGCGCCTGACTCCAAAAGCCTTCGCGCTAACGCAAAATTACGTCGGATCGATGGACTTGAACTTGGTAGAAAAAATATCTCCTGGCTCAGCTTCCCGGTTCGTGATCGAAACCCAAAGTCGCGAAGTGATGATCAATAAAAAAAAGGCCCAAAGTTTCGATCCGAAGTTCTCTTTAGATTTAAATTTGCTGAGTCGTGCGACAGCAAGTGGCAAATACATTGCGCAGCTCGATGATGACGAAGTTTTGTCTCCGCACTGTCGCGACTTGATCGATTCTAAAGAAATCGTCGATAGTTTCGAAAAATCGACGGAACAAAAATTAAACGAGCTGGATCTTTTGATTGATGACTACCGAAGCGGTAGCGAAGAAAGAATACTTCGGTTCACCGCAGAGCACGGCGACGGTTTGAACGTGTGTATTTTAGATGAGCGAAACCAGAAATGGGTTCCGGAGATTATAAAAGAAACCGAACGCGCGGGCATGTACGGAAGCCCCCCGGCATTCACGCTCGTGGGGGCGGCTCATCTCTTTGGACCGCAAGGAATTCTGGAACTGCTCCGCAGAGCGGGTTATACAGTCCGCAGGGTTCAAGACTAAATCAAACTACTTTTGCGGCTGCCGGTATCGGTGTAAGCGCGACGAACGAATTCGTCAGTCAATTGGGAGTGCGAGTAAGAAACGCCTCCAGTACTAGTGCTACCGCCGCCCCCGCCGCAAGCTGCAATCGTCAGCATAACTGCAGAAATAGTTGTCGTCGCAATGACTCTTTAAAAAGACATAGATCCTCCGTTGTGGTTGATGACATTTTATGCAACATGCCGTCACGGGGAGGTCTCTATGAAATTATTGTGCCAAGTGTCTTCGTGCCATAAAGGTACTCGCGCAAAAAAAAATCCCCAGACCGTCATTGAGACAGTACCGGGGATTAATTTCTAAGACTTAATTTTGGGACTGAGTTCGTTGACTATTCTTCTTGAACCATCGCGATTGATTTGTCGATTTTGTGTTTCGCCTTCTTATTCTTTTTGGCTTCGGCGATGTAGCGGGTTTTGTTGGCTTTCGCGAGCTTCAGTTTCTTGCCGGTGTGACGTTGAAGCTGTTCGTACTTTGCCTGCGCCAACTTCACTTTCTGTTTTGAAGATTTGGCTTCTGCCTCGGAGAGCTTTTCGGCCGCGGTTGCTTTTTTAAGTTCCAACTCAGCTTTCTTGGCCTTCTCGGTGACCTCTTTTGCTTTTTTGTCCGATGCTAATTTTTGAGCTTTAAGTTCTTCGCGGCGTTGAAGCGCTTTAGCAATCTTCTTTGAAGATTCTTGAATTTTGCGCTCGGCCTTCGCTTTGGCCATCATGTTGTCCTTCATGGCTTTTTCAAAAGACGCTGGCTGCGACTTCGTGCGGTCCGCTTCTTTGAGTGCGCGCGCGGTTTCTCGTGCAGCTTTTGCCTGGAGGGCCTTTGCTTCTTTGATAGACGCTCTAGCTTCGGCCTTCAACTCTGAGTGGCGTTGATTCTCTTGGACCTGCATACGCTTCGCTTCTTCGGCCTCTTCTTTAGCGGCATCAGAATCGACAACCGCGGTCTCTGCCTCTAACTGTTGAAACTCCACGTCGCTCTGCGCGTGGGCGATAGGGGCAAACATCATCACAAATATAAGACCGAAAGGAATCTTCATTTTTAACCTCATTTATAATAGGGGTACAATGGCCGTGCCAACTAGACTTCGGCTAACTACGTGATTTACTTGAGGCGACGGCACGATTCCGTCGCGCAGATATATTGATTCTGTCGTCTTATTTTGGGAATTGTAGTTCAACGCCGTGTTATCGTTCTTGATTGCGGCGATCGTCAGAATTTAGACATGTCTAGAAGATAAACGAAATTTTGAAACTTATTTTGGGGCAGGGGTTTGCGCTTGAGTGCTCCGGGCGATCTCCTGCAAACGTCTTATAGAGGAATGCGCGAAGTACTTTTGCAGTGGTCGACCGAAGATGCGAAAACCTGTTCGATAAAAGATATTAGGAATGCGATCCGGTTTTGAATAAGCATTCACTTCAAACTGAATTTCGCCGGTGATTTTATTTTTAGAAATTTCAAAACGGATTTCGCCCACTTCGAAGTGACCTTTCAGAGTGCGGTAAGAGTATCCCCACACCTGCAGCGGCTGATTGGCGGAATTGTAGCGAACCTCGTCAATGACCGCACTGACCCGAACGCCAAAAGTAAAATGGAAGCCCGCAAAGTTTGCGAGCAATAACATATTTCGACCTGGCAAAGTGGCGTCGGGATTGAAAACCGCCCGAATCAGCCTTGGGTCAGGAAACTGATAAAGTTGAATGGCTTTTTTTGCGGCCTCAAACGGCCCTTCTGATGAGGGTTCTCCGGGCGCTTCGTTCGCGAGGCTCGCCTGGTAGCGGTCAACGTTCCAACCTTGTTTGTCTTTGTTCGCGTGATAGATTTTATCGTCGTAATTGTATTCTAATGAAGCTAGCTTTTCGAGCTGCTCCTGATAGGTCTGCCAATCTAAAGTTTTTGCCATTGGCCCGTGTCCTCGTCCCTGCGTTCCGTGATGATTTCAACCTCGGGGACTTCGTCCGTTCTGCCGTCTTCAAGCATCGCCTTCTTCGCGAAAGCTTTGCAGAAAGCGCACCACATTTCAGTCTGGGCAAGTTTTGCTATCGGAAGTTTGTCGTAGAAAAAATCAACCACGGCGTCGCGGCTGCGCGCCAGGGATTCGATTTCAAAAAGCACTTTGCCGTCGTCTTTTGTACAGATGCGAAACTTTATAACTCCGGCTTCGAGGTGACCTTCCAATGTGGCGAGCGTAAAAGTGTGGGCGGTCACGTCAGAAACTTTGACGGGACCATTCCACGGGCCGGTGATGTGAATCTGAAATTCGTCTTGTTTACGAAGTTCTTCGCTTGAGCCCCGGATTTTTTCAAAAGTCGCAAGGAGCTGCGGCGAAAACTGATCTGGATTTCTCTGCAGTTCTTGCATGGCGGCTTCGGCGCAGGCAATACTGCCCGC
>JACMRP010000024.1 GCA_014376325.1 Pseudobdellovibrionaceae bacterium | reverse complement strand
CTTCAGGAATTCGTAAAAATGGGCCTGGACGCTTCGGGGACGAAGGGCGTCCCAAATCAAAAATTGCAGCATTGGATATTCTGTGCGCAATTTTGCGCAGGCTCTTTCAAACTTTTGAAAAGTCACGGAAGAGACGAAACACCGGTCGAATTTTTCATAAACGTTTTTGTTCATGAAATTATCTTGAGTCGAATATTTCAGATCCAACGCGACTTCCGAAGAGACTTTAATTTCGGAGAATGTTTTTTCGATCCACACAATTTGCTTATTAAATACACTCATAAGGAAATGCTAACAGCGTTAGCAAACAGGTCAATAATCATCTTTTTTTAGTCACCTGAAAAACCAAGCTTCGATATTCAATTATTCATTCAGTGTGAATAAGATGTCAGCATGTTTAGGTTCTGCCTCGGCATGACTAAAGCAAGATCACAACAACATGACCACAACATGACCACAACGAAAGAAGGATCCATCTAATGAAAAAACTATTCGCAATGCTCGCCGCAGTTTCATTTGTTGCCACTGCGCACGCTCAGTCAGAGTCTTACACTCAACGCCTTAAAGACGGAAGCGACACTGTTCGTTTGCTTTTAGGAAGCTCTCAAGGATCTTCAAATGTGGGTGTAGATTATGAACGGCGCGCGGGTTTATCGGGCCTCGGTGCTTTCATTCTGCAAACGGGCAAACGTTCAACATCAACGGTTATGGTGAACGCTCGTCCAGAGACTTGGACTTTGGGTTTGACGGCGCCATTGCACCTTGTTGATCACTCAAACTTTGACGTCTACATCGCTCCGGCATTAACAATTTTGGGCGCACGGGACGTTTCCATTAACGCAACGACGGGTGAAAACAAAGATGTCGTGACCGTAGGACCGGCACTTAAAATTGGAACTATGTACTACGTGAACAGCAAATGGTCGGTCGGTCTTGATTTCATGACTTTGACGAACTGGTTCAGCGACCGCGTTTCGGGACAACAAGATTACGCAAATGTGGGCATCGGTTACACGTTTTAATAAATTCTTGAATTGAATTGAACGAAAAAGTTCAAAAAAAACCCGCTTTAAAAAGCGGGTTTTTTATTTTAGAAACACTTGGAAGTGTTAAAAAAATTAAGCCTGTGGTGCAGCGGCTGTTTCTTCGGTAGCGGCTTTCTTTTCAGAAACCTTCAGAAGTTTCGCTTCGGTCAAAAGATTTACTTTATCAGTGCCGTTTACGTTAGCACCTTTAGCGTTCACAACTTCGTAACGACCAGAAGATTTTTGAGTGATTGTGAACTCTTTGAATTTCAACGGAGCAAATCCGGTGACTTTAATTCTTGGGACTTTTTTTTCTTTAGGGGCAGCTGCTTTTTTAGCCATGATATTCTCCGTTTTTAATTATGAAATTTGATTTTTTACGAGCTCCCATCTAGTGCTGGACGCCCGCCGCGGTCAACCAAATGTTGATGGCGCCCTGGGGAGCGCGTCCCAGGACGAACCTATGCTTATTGGGGCACCTATTTTGGAAAAAAACCAAGAAGTCCGATGAAGGCGTAGCCCCCGGAAGTGGCCTCTTGCTCGCTGGTGGTGGCTAAATAATCGCGTAGAGTCGGGTGGAGGTAGGAGTTGACCGGAACGGTATTAATTGCGGAATAGTTGAAAGCATAACCGTAGATCCCTTCGTTCTTTCCTCCGGCGCAGGCCGCCTGAATCGACACGAAATGGAACGAGTTTACGTTGCTCACGCAACGATAAATCGCGATCGCATTTGCGTTTACTTGCGAGGTCAAAACATTGAAGGAGATCCCTTCGTAAGTCATGCCACTAGCGAAACCTTCTGTCGAGCTGAGCGTGTAAAGGTGTTCCCCCGTCAGCGCCTTATAAAATCTGTGAACCGGTGCCGTTGGATACTGTGGAACTCCGCCCGAATATCCGCCGGTGCCCGAAACGGTTCCGGTGAAAATCGAAAAATATTGAGAGTACGAATCGGCATCGGTTACTTTCAATGTTGCGTATCCTTCAGCGGACGTCTTAAAAATATTCTGGGTCAGCATTCCTGAACCGTAGGAAAGTTCGAATTTGTAAGGACTTGTGCCGCCGGTGACAGTGATGGCGATAGAATCACCTACCTTGAGGACGCTCGGCGCATAGCCGATCATCAGTTTGCCGGAAGAAGTGCTAGAAGCCAGCTGCGTTCCACCTTGTTGGAGAGTGCCGCCGCTCGGTCCGGCGCAATTGTTAAACGCGAACGCGAGGGCAAAAACCAACGATAAAAATCCAAAAATGCCATAAGCTTTTTTCATTATATCAATCTAGCAAATCGCAAGATGGGATGAATCTTTAAACGATGATAAATGGCAAAAACTAAACTTCTGTCGGCCACCCTGGTGAAGTACGCCGGTCGGGTCACCCAAAAGCATGTCGCCACCAGACTCGATGTCCTGAAAAAAGGTTCTTTTCAACCAAACATCGAAGTAGCCCGGAGGATCTCGGGCTGGTGTAGTATTTGTATCGGACGTCACGAGGACGTAAGAAACATTAACTGGAGGAAATATGAAAACCACTTTGAAATCATCTTTACAACTTTTTGCGGTAGCAGCACTCATCGTGATCGGCGGTCAGGCATCGGCGGCAACGACGATGGCGGTCTCTCCGACAACAAAAGACGTCGCGATCGGTGCTAACGAAGTTTACATCCCGGGTGGATTTGATTCTGAGGCAGATGCTTACGTAATCGCAAGCGGATTGCTGCCGAACGGGTGCTACAAATGGAAAACGGCCGATGTTAAACATGTCGATGCTATGAATCACGAAATCCAACCGATGGCGACAGTCAGCCAGGGCATGTGCATCATGGTTTTGGTCCCTTACAGCAAAGAGATTCGTTTAGGCAAGT
>JACMRP010000003.1 GCA_014376325.1 Pseudobdellovibrionaceae bacterium | reverse complement strand
TTCTGCTGACTGCACACAAAGACCCTCTTCAGGGATGTTTGCACACACCAAAGCTCCTTCGTCTGTAAAGACTACGACCGCACCTACGATCAACACGGTCAAAGCTCGCTAAGAGCAAAGTCCTTAAACTTACCCCCTAAGCGCTCAAGCTGTCCCCCCAGCTTGGCCGTTTCTCTTTTGTTTTTGCGGCACTTTTTTGGTCACTCCGGATAGACCCGCACTTCGAGATATTTAGATCGTGATATCACATGACGTTGCAGTAAATGCGGCCCCAGTGGGTACCGGTATCCATGCCGGTACCGACCGGGGACGATAAAACGAAGCTGGGCGGCCGATACCCCCCTCCAGGGACCCGGCACTGAACGAAGTACCAGGAATGATTACGAAGAAGGAACTCAAATCGCGAGGATCTGGTTTGAGGGCTTCCTCCTGCTTAAAGTCGCGACGGTCAGGGACTTTTTTCAAGGGGCATTGTTGGGTTCCTGCGTCTGTGGTATTCACAGTCCTCAAATCTAAAGAGGTGAATTCTATGAAAAAATGGATGTTTGTTTTGGCCCTGACCGTATCTTCTTCTGCTTTCGCGGGACTTCTAGCTGAAGGCGACGCTGATGCAGGACCGTCTTATCTTTCATGGTGCACGAAAGAAGATCAGATCGCATCTCAGGATGACAAAGGTGTTATCAGCATCAATGCGGATTGCGCAAAAGAAGGCAAGAAATGCCAAGAACTTCGCGTTACTAAGCTGAACCATATCTACGCGGTCTGCAAGTAATCGGCATCGTCCCAAAAATATTGAATGTATGCTGTCAAAAAGCCCGGAACCGTCCGGGCTTTTTTTTGCGATTTATTCGGCGCCGTCGTCGTCTTCGAATTTTAAATCAAAGAAGTCCAGTAACGAGGCTTCTTTTGTTTTCGGCATCATCGGCGACACACGATTCAGAATACGGTACTGGCGGCCCACGACGTAACTTGATGGTCGATCGATCCGAAGCTTACGGGGGTTAGGCAACACTGCCGCAAGTAAA
The DNA here is from genome assembly GCA_014376325.1 of Pseudobdellovibrionaceae bacterium. Next base: position 4,619 of record JACMRP010000003.1, on the reverse strand, counting down.
GCGCTCTGCGAAGCGTTCAGCTTACGGGCAGACCGATGAAAGTACTTTTGCGAAGCGGCCTCGACGCCGTAAACGCCGGGGCCAAGCTCGATCACGTTAAGATAAACTTCCATGATGCGATTCTTAGACCACACGGTTTCAATCAAAACGGTGAAGTAAGCTTCGAAACCTTTTCGAATCCAGTCCCTATGAGGCCATAAAAAAACGTTCTTCGCCGTCTGTTGCGAGATCGTGCTCGCGCCCTTTTTGTTTCGATGAGTCTGATTGTAACGGTAAGCTTTTTGTATCGCCATGAAATCGAAACCGCGATGCTCAAAAAATCTATCGTCTTCTGCCTTAAGAACTGAGCGAACGATGTTTGGAGAAATTTCTTCCAGCGGGACCCAGTTTTTGTTTATCCCAACCCATTTTCCAGTGAAGGCGGATTGCACCGGACGTATTAACATGAGTGGCGTCAGCGGCACCGGAACCACGCTAAAAATCAAAACCGCGGCGATGCTCGCGGTAAAAAATCCAAGAATGATTTTGCCGATGATGTTTTTCAATTTTTAAATTTCGATTTGCTGGCAGAGCCAAACTTGCAACTCTTGCAGGCCGAGCGATAGGTCCGAATATTTGTACTTCAGCGTGCCGATGACCCGGCGGACCGTTTCGCCGGTGAAGCTTTGACCGCGAAGCCCTTGGGTCAAGTCGTCAATCAAGTGGGGATAAAGGCAATCCGTGTAAATTTGCAAATCCGTTATGATCGCTTCTTCCACTTTGAATTGAAAATCAAAAAATCCGAGCGATAGGTATTCATCCATTTTCTGATTAAACTCTAAAGTATGACCGTAGAGCCAACCGAAAGAGCTCAAATTTTCGAACTGTTCTTTGAGCTCGGGTATCATCTGCAAACTAGTGATCGTTAGTGATTCTATCTCCGCTTTCGCGCCGTAGAATTTTTCAAAAGAGGCGATCATCGCGGTGACGACATTTTCATGCACGATATCCGCATTTATTTCATTCAAGTTAGCCACCCGCGCACGGACGGACTCTTTGCCTTTCGACTGAAGTTTTTTAGGATTCGGTGTCAGGTAATTTCCTAGCCGACTCAGATCTGCGTGCAACAACAAAGTCCCGTGATGAAATGCGCGGTCCTTTTTTTCGCGATACGCGCTGCCGCTAAACTTGCGGGGGCCATCGGGAAATGGAATTAACAAATCATTTCTGCCCGAAGCGTAACCTTCGACTCCGAAGGTTCGAAGTGCTTGAAGGATGACCTCAATATTATTTTCGCGGAGGTATCCCGCTTTCGGAGAAAGAAAGGTAAAGTTCGTATTTCCTAGATCGTGGAATACGGCGCCGCCGCCCGTGGTTCTTCGGGCAAGGTGAACTTTGTCTTCTTTCATTTTTGCGAGATTGCATTCGGACCAAGGATTTTGATTGCGGCCGATGACGACGGTCTCTTCATTGCGCCAAAGGAATAAAATCTGCATCGAAGGGTCTAAGTTATGAAAGATCCACTCTTCCGTCGCCAAATTGAGGTGAGGATTAAAACTGTCGGATAAAAAGACCTTCAACTTTGACATATTACTTCCTGCAGGACGTTTACAGACGATTACAGACCACGTGGGGCCTCTGACCAGAATGGGAAAAAGTTAAACCATTGCTCTGGATACTCGTCAATCACACGCTCTAAGTATTGAATATAATGTCCTAAAATTTGCTCTGCCGTACCCGTAGGCGGAGCGAAGGTGAACACCCGATAGTTCGTCTGGCCCGTCTTGCACGCAAAAACAAAGTAAATCTGACACTTACAAGCAAGCGCGATCCGGATCGCCGTGGTGTCAAACACGGCTAGCTTTCCGAAGAACAGACGCATTTCATTGCTGCGGGCCACGGGTCGATCCCCCATCATGCCGATAACTTGTCCCTGCGCTAAACGGTCCTTCAGCTTAAGAATGGTGTTGTCCGCGAGGTTAAAATAAATAACGTCTGACTTCGAGCGATCCTTGCTAGAGTCGTGCCCGAACTGACCTGGAATACCGCGCATAACCGCCAGCATCTTTTTGCCGGTAGGAACCTTCGCGAAAAAAGTCATCGCGAGTTCCCACCCGCCCACGTGACTGGCGATCGTGACGATACCCTTATCAGAAGTACGTAATTGCTTTACGAAATCCTCGGCAGAAGGGTCTAAATCGTATTCGTAAACCAAACCTTGGTGGGTTCTTTGGTAACCGCGATCCACCAGCGTCTTTGCGAAAATTAAAACCTGCTGATACATCTTCAGTTGCCGATGAGTGAAACCCATTTGTGGGCGGACCGTTTTCCAGTATTCGGTAAACGACCGGCGTGTACGAAGCGAAAATAAAACGTAATAGAGCGCAATGAAGTATAAAAAGAAATAGGCGAACTTTAGGCCAAAGGTTTTCATGATGGTGCGAACAAAAACAATTCCGGCCCTGTTTTGATTTTTGCCGGTCCAGGCGCGCGAGTTTGTTTTGCGACCTTGTTGTTTTTTAATCATGTACATCAAGACGAATCCGACAATCCCCAAAATAGTGCCGAGGATTAAAGAACCGACGATCCAGGCCGAGCCAAAAGCCGCCGCCGAATGCGTGTCCTGGCGTAAAACCGCCGAACCGATCGCTTCGGATCCCCACACCAAGAACGGCACCAATGGCGGAATCGAAATCTGCGTGCCGATGAACATGTACACAAAATTCAACCGCAATAAAAAAGCTAAAGCCGCGATCGCCGCCGTGTGCAAACCATAAATCGGCGTCGTACCCACAAAGACACCGATCGCGAAAGCGAACGAACTTCGACCCGGAGATGTTTGTTCTCGTAACATCGCAACGACCGTCAAAAAGGTATTCGCGACCGTGATATGAAAATTATCGCGCCATTTTTTAAAATGACTGACCCGCATTTCTTTCGGGAAGTATTTAACCGACACTTTGACGTTGTGAACAACGACGCCCTTCCAGATAAGCCGGATTAAAACTTCGATTTCAAAGTCGTAGCGTTTACAGAAAAACTTCATGTTCTGCAAAAAGAAAAGTGGATAAACCCGGTAGCCACTCTGAGAGTCCGCAACGCCAACATTTGTTTGGTAACGGACCCAAAAGTTAGAAAACTTTTTACCGAAGGTGCTGGACCCAGGAACATTTTCCGTATGCATGTCCCGGTCACCGACAATAAGCCCCCAGGGATCTAGTTCGGCCGCCGTGATCATCTTTACTAAATCCGCGGGATCGTGCTGGCCGTCGCCATCTATGGCAACCAGATGCGTAAAACCCAGTCGCACGGCTTCTCGAAACGCGGTTTGCAGAGCCGCGCCCTTGCCAAGATTCTTTGCGTGCCGAACGAAAGAAAGCCTCGCATCAACCTGAGCATGTTTTTTGCGATACAATGATTCTACCGAGACCTCGGAGCCGTCGTCCATCACCATCACGTCGTGGGGCGATTCACGAAGACACCCTTCAATCACCGCCACGATAGTTGTTGGATTATTGAATACCGGTATGCAGACAACGAAACGCGGGATCATGCGAGCGCCGCCTTAACTTGACCCCAGATCACATCACGAAGCGCAATCGAATCATTAAATTTGGTGGCGTCCACGGGTGGAAGCATGGTTAAGCGAACCTTCTCAAACGGATTCAATAACAAATCTCCGCGTCCCAATAAATTATCCGTACGTTCAATCGCGATCGGTACGATCAAGGCTTCGCTGTCTATAGCCAGCGCAAAAAATGCCGCGGCAAATTTATTCATCGAAGGAAAACCCTTATCGCAACGGGTGTTTTCGGCAAAAATCAGAACTGGACGATCTCGTTTTAAAAGTTTACGGCCGAGTTTTTTAAGACCTTTTACAAAAGATTCGGTACTGCCCTTACTTACCGGAATAAAACCGGCGATCAGCATAAACGGGGCGAAAAAAATATTATAAAACAGGGAGCTCTTAGCCAAACCTCGAAGTCCGGGAATGTACGAAATCAGTAAAAAGGTGTCTAAGTTAGAGCGATGATTCGCAACGAACAAAACTCGCCGTGTCCCGAATTGCTCGTAAAATCCTTGGATAGGCTTAAAGTTCGTCTGGCAAAGCAGCCACGGTTGCATCCGCAGTAAAAATCGAATGGATTGACACTGAACATCTTCGCCGAAATGACGAACGGTCCGCGACGCGTTCTCGAAGGGCGAAATTGCCAATGCCGCAAGATATATCACCAACGTCAGTAAATATCCGAAGATCAGGCCGATCACGCCAATCGTTAGGACAAAATAAATTGACCAGAACAATCGAGAAAAACTATAAAGGAGCGTCTTCGGCATGAAATCGACACTAGCATAGGGGCAGAAACGATGTCAAAAATTGCACTCGTTACCGGAGCTTCTTCCGGCATTGGTCGCGCGGTCGCAATACGTTTGGCAAAGGACGGCTTTACCGTACGTGCCCACTTCAATTCCAATCGGGACGGCGCAGACGTGACTCTGCGAGAGGTTTTAGCGTATTCCCCAGAGTCTTCGGCGATTCAGTTTGATGTTTCTAAGTCTGACGGAGTGGAAGCTGCGCTCAAAGACTTAGAAGTCCATACCCTCGTCAACAACGCCGGGATTCACGCCGACGGCATGTC
>JACMRP010000232.1 GCA_014376325.1 Pseudobdellovibrionaceae bacterium | reverse complement strand
CCAAGCCGTGATCGCAAATAACTCCGGGATGGCCCGCGGGGCGGTCCAGGCACTGAACGAACAGGGCCTGACCGGCAAGGTCTTCGTTGCCGGAGCCGATGCGGACCTTGCCGCAATAAAGGATATCGTTGCGGGCAAACAACAATTCGAAGTTTTAAAAGACATCGCACCGCTTGCGCAGACGGCGGCACAAGTTGCGTTTCAGCTCGCGAAGGGTGAAAAACCTAAATCGACAGATTCTGTAAAATCAGGTGCCTTCACCATCCCGGTAGTTGCGACAGCAGTTTACGGAATCACGAAGGACAATCTCGAAGAGCGCATTTACAAAACGGGCTTCCACACGAAGGCCGCAGTTCAGGGAAAATAATTGACGGCGTTGATCGAACTCCAAAATATTTCTAAAAGCTTCGGCCCGGTGAAGGCGCTTCAACAGGTCAGTCTCGAAGTACGCGCCGGTGAAATATTAGCGCTCGTTGGTGAAAATGGCGCCGGCAAATCAACTTTGATGAAGGTTCTGGGCGGCGTCTACCCGAGCGGCGAATTCGAAGGCCAGATTGTCGGCTCTGGCAAACCACTTCAATTCAAATCCCCGAAAGATTCTGAAGCCAGCGGAATCGCGCTGATTCACCAAGAACTTTCGACCTTCCCCCACTTAAGCGTCGCCGAAAACATCGTGGTCGGACACTGGCCAACCAAAAATGGAATCGTAGATTTTGCAGCTATCCGCGAACAGGCAAGTGCTTGGTTAAAAAAACTGGATGCCGACTTTTCCCCAGACGATCGTATGTCGAGCCTCAGTACCGGCCAGCAACAACTGGTCGAGATCGCGAAAGCGCTTTCTAGAAATTCAAAGATTCTGATCTTAGACGAACCCTCCTCTTCCCTAACGACCCGAGAAACCAAAAAATTATTTGCGCTCTTGCAAGAGCTCCGCGCGCAAGGTTGCGGCCTGGTCTATATCTCCCACCGAATGGAAGAGATCTTTGCCCTCGCGGACCGCGTGGTCGTTCTTCGGGACGGAAAAGGTGTTTTTACCTCGGAAATGGCGGGGCTGACCGAACAGGTCCTAATCCAAAACATGGTGGGAAGAAACATCGAAAAAGATTCAAGCCGCGTTCAAAAAAACATTTCGGCTGCACCCGTCTTATCGGTTCGGGAGTTACTTGCAAAAAATCTAGCTTCCGGTAAGATCTACGGTCCCGTCAGCTTCGAAATTTCTCCCGGAGAAATTTTAGGTTTTAGCGGTCTGCTCGGTGCCGGTCGAAGTGAGATCCTGCAGGCGCTCTGCGGCGATGAAGCCTATAAAGTTTCTGGCGAAGTTTTGTACAAAGGTTCGGCCGCCGCGTTTGCGGAGCTGCGCCTTTCTTACCGTCGCGGCTTCGGCTTAGTTCCGGAAGATCGTAAGGTTCAAAGTATTTTACCGACCAGGTCCCTGAATGAAAACGCGGGACTAGTGCGTCTGTCGCAGAAAATTCCGTGGAGTTGGGTTTCTAGTAAATTCGAAGAAGATCGCAGCACCGAAGACCTGAAGGTTTTAAACACGCGCTTTCATTCGACGGATCAAAAAATCACCGAGCTCAGCGGTGGAAATCAGCAAAAAATTATCTTCGCGCGGGTATTACAAAATCAACCCGACGTTCTGATTTTAGACGAACCGACTCGCGGGGTTGATGTTGGCGCAAAGTTTGAAATTTATCAGCTTATCCGCAAGTGGGCGGCTGAAGGCAAAGCGATCATCGTGGTCAGTTCTGATTTACCTGAACTTATGAGCCTCAGCGACCGGATATTGGTCATGGCCTCAGGGCGTATCCGCGGCGAACTAAAAAATCCACCATTCAGTGAAGAGGCAATCATGAAGCTCGCGATACAGGTGCAAGCTCCGGCTACCGAAGGATCTTATGAAACAGTTTCTTAGAACGAATGGCGCTTGGCTCGGATTCTTAGTTCTTGCGGTTATCCTAACGATTTGGACCGGCGGCGATTTTTTATCCCCACGTAATTTAACGAACTTAATTCGGCAGGCTTCCATCAACGGAATTTTGGCGGCCGGGATGACAGTCATCATCCTGACCGGCGGCATTGATTTATCGATCGGCAGCATCGTAGCCCTTTGCGGAGTCATCGTCGGCGTCATTCAAGTTAATCATGGTTATGCGGATCAAGGTTTTACGGGTTTGGTGTTAACGATGCTGGCCGCGATGATTGCGGGACTCGCCATCGGGCTTATCAATGGCGTGCTGATCGCAAAATTACGGCTCGCACCCTTCGTAATCACACTCGGCATGATGGTGATCGCGCGGGGTCTTGCACTGATACTATCGGGCGGCTCTAGCATTTCGCCAATGGGCGAAAGCATGAACGATCTTGCCGGCGGATACTTTTCTGAAATCGCGACCGTCGTGATATTAATTTTAGCGGCCGCGGGCATCGGTTTCGGTTTTTGGAAACGCCGTAAGGAATCCAGCATCCTGGATTTTGTATTCCCGACATTGGCAGTTATATTATTTGGCCAAAGTTTTTTAAGATATAAGGGCTTTCCGAATTTAGCGCTGTTCTTAGTGGTCGTTGTTGGCGCCACCTGGACATTATTAAATCGCACGGTTTTCGGCCGCAGCACTTACGCACTCGGTTCGAACGAAAAGGCCGCGTACTGGGCCGGCGTTAGCATTAAAAAAGTAAAAATCATCGCGTACGGAATGATGGGACTTTTTGCGGGGCTCGCGGCGGTTCTTCTGACCGGTCGGTTGAACGGAGCCGATCCCAACGCGGGGCAGTTGTTCGAACTCGACGCCATCGCGGCAGTCGTCATTGGCGGCGTCAGCTTAAAGGGTGGCGTCGGCAGCGTCGCGGGAAGCCTGATCGGGGCGCTGACGATGGCGACGCTCAATAACGGAATGGACTTGCTCGGAGTTTCTAGCTTTTACCAGATGGTATTTAAAGGTTTGATTATTATTTTAGCGGTCAGCCTAGATCGTAACCAGCGCGAGGCTTAAAGAATCCTGCGCGCTTCTACTTTGTATTCCCAGTCTGCAGGAAATCCCCACGCGGGCGTCTTAGAATATTCTCTTTTGTAAAACTCGAATTTGTTATCGCGTAGATATTTGAGCACGATCTGCAGGTTCGGACCGTTCAGTGAATTTTTTCGCTCGTACGTCAACGTATCCGATGTCGCGTCGAAAGATTCGTTCGTGCCCCAATCACACTGACCGCTGCCGTAAACGCTGGTTTCTTCTTGGGCACCGTCATTCGAAACCAGGGAAAGTTTTTAAGATTTGCTTAGGACTCAAGCTCGTGATCGGGACCTTGCACACACTTGGTGACTTCATAATCCCCGGCCCACGGATACATTTCGGCAGTCGGAATGGTCTTTGATATTCTTCGACACCGTCGCCTGAATTTCGACCGGCAAAAATAATCTCTTTATCTGACCGGAGCGGTCGAATGCTTTTGCTGGCGCGAAGGCGCGGCCATGTTGCCGCTAGCGCGTTGGTAAATTTGGTACGCGGTGAGGTCCATGCCGTCTTTCAAAAAATTCGGAATGTTGCGGGGTTTATCTTTCAT